>JAZSLX010000034.1:0-17533 GCA_045535605.1 Ruminococcus sp. | reverse complement strand
ATCCCCCACTGCTGCCTCCCGTAGGAGTCTGGGCCGTGTCTCAGTCCCAATGTGGCCGTTCAACCTCTCAGTCCGGCTACCGATCGTCGGCTTGGTGAGCCGTTACCTCACCAACTACCTAATCGGACGCGAGCCCATCTTCGAGCGATAAATCTTTGATATCAGTGTCATGCGGCACCGATATGTTATGCGGTATTAGCGTTCTTTTCAGAACGTTATTCCCCACTCAAGGGCAGGTTGCTCACGCGTTACTCACCCGTCCGCCACTAAGTAAAACAAGAAAATCCTGCCGAAGCTATCAATTCAGCGTCTTACTCCGTTCGACTTGCATGTGTTAGGCACGCCGCCAGCGTTCGTCCTGTGCCAGGATCAAACTCTCTAAAAATTGTATCTTAACTCCGAAGAGTTAATATCATTTTCAGAGCTTTTGTGTCTGCTCATTAATAACACTTGCGTGTTTACTTGATGTTTGTTGTGTCATCTTCACTGTAACTTTTTGAGTACTTATTCCTCAAATTAATTACGGGTTCTCATTTCTTTGTTGTTCAATTTTCAATGTCCTTGTTCCGTCGAAATCCACAAATCCACCTCTTATTCTTTAGTGAATTCGCTGTGTTTTTGTTGTTCTCTCGTGCGGAACGTGTTTTATTATATATCAAGCGCCTGCAAATGTCAAGCGTTTTTTTCGACTTTTTTCAAAAAATTTTAAAAAATTTTTGAGCACCAAAAGGTAGTATGTTTACCCCTTATAAGGCACAAGATATTGACTGCAAAACCCTATATATATTATTAATTGTATAGAGATATATTGATTTAATCCGTTAGACGATGTATAATTGTTTTGTAAGGACGTAAGTTTTGTATTACAGCTCATTCTACACTATACTATATATGATATAAAAAGGAGTGGTTTTATGTACACAGCAAACCAACCCTATACACTCGACCGACTGATAATCCGAAACCGGCAATACGCAAAAGAGTTTCTGAGGAAACCTTTTACTCTTATCACAGCACTGTCTATTGTATTCTCCGAGCTTGCTTCATCTGCAATCATCCTGATAATGTGGTTTTTAACCATGACTGGCCCTATAGAGGAACTTAACCTTTACATTCAGGAATCCTCCGGCTCTGACTCCATAGGGGTCAGCACTTCTGTTAATCTGACTCCGCCAATAGGCACCATTATACTTGTTGTTGCTCTGCTTCTGCTATACATCAGATCCAGAAACAACGACTACAGAGCAACCCCTGACACAGGAGCTACCATACTGAAGGTCTATTCTACTATCAATCTGATACTGCAGGTAATCGGTTCTGCTGTGCTTCTTCTTATCCCCGTCATCACATTTGCAGTTCTCAGAGAAATCCAACGCTACTACAATCCCTACTATGCAGGCTTGCCTGACCGTATAATCGGAGTATCCGTATTTTTCGTTTCATTATATGTACTGTTCCATGCAGCGATTAACATTATAAATGCTGTAGGGCTGAAAAACTTCTCCGTCTCCCTGCACAACAGTTTAACTACAGCGGAACTTTCTCATAAAGGCACAACTTTATATGCTGTAACAAATCTTATCCGCGCAGGAGAAACCGCTGTTACAAGCATTTCCGCCTCTATGATACTTTACAACGCAAACGAAAAACTCAGCACTATAACAGACGGAGAGTTATCCGCTATATTTGAGCAGATGCCCTTCAGGGCGGTTGGGCTTGTGCTTCTGTTGGCACTTCCTGTGTATGCACTCAAAGACATTATTCTTTCCCTCTTTGCTCTGAGATACCGCAAACACATATCAGATGCAGGAGAAAACGGCTGCAACCTGCCTCCTCTTGTACTTCCTTATGACAAAATTACAGAACCCGAAACTTATGAAGAAACACCATGCAACGAAACTCCTGCTGAAACAGAAAACGCCAAACCACAAACATCACCACAAAACTTCTGCTTTATGTGCGGAAATCCTGTAAATCCTGAGCAGAAATTCTGTGCTCATTGCGGAAACAAACTGAATTGAAACATATAAAAAACCTCTGAAGTTTCTTCTTACAACTTCAGAGGTTTTGTTTTGAGTATTTTCTTTTACATTTATAGTATATATATTATGCGTAGAAGCTTTTGAAGGCGTCAACGATTGCAGCCTCACGCTCTGCGTTCTCTGCTGCGTCGTTATAAATCATCAGATACTTGCCGTTATCTGACAGCACAACATCAACTGTACCCTCGTCAAGCTCTTCTGTAACTGTAATCTTACCCTCAGACTTTGCCTGCTTATAGAAAGCATTCTCTGTATCTGTGTAGCTGTAAAGCTCAAGGACTACTGTCTCGCCGCCATAGTTATATGTGAACTTATAGCCCTTGTCTGCACCGATGATATCTGCTTTCATCACAACAGGGTCTTTCATCTCATCACCTGTTGCCTCAGGCATAGCATAAACATAACCCATATCGGCAAAATACTCGCACAAACCTTCCAGGCTGTCCTTATAATCCTTATACTCAATACCCTCAATACTTGTGGGGTCTGTAACCTCCTGAATCTTGGGAGTATTTGAACTCGGCATACATGCGCACAGAGAAACCATAAGTATAAGTGCCATTACAAGCGCAACAATCTTCTTCATAATATTTCCTCCGTTCGGATTTCTTTTTAAAAAGTAAAGCCCGAAGGCTCTGTATTGATTTATAATATCATATTTCTTTTTTGAAATCAATAGTGTATAATTAGATTCAGGAGTGATGAATATGCAAAAGCACTGCGGTCTTATGCGTGCCGCCATAGATAAATATAATATGATAGAGGAAGGCGACCGCATTGCCGTAGGCGTATCCGGTGGCAAGGACAGCCTTGCTCTCATTTACGGTCTTTGCAACCTCAGACAATATTATCCGAAAAAGTTTGAGCTTGTCGCTCTTACCGCAGACCCTTGCTTTGATGGCAAAAAGGCAGACTACTCACTCATCGAAAACTTCTGCAAAGAAAACAACATAGAATATATAATAAGAAGAACAGAACTTGCAAAGGTTGTATTTGAAGACAAAAAGGCGGAGAGTCCCTGCTCCCTGTGCGCAAAAATGCGTCGTGGGATTCTTCATAACATGGCAAAGGAACAAGGCTGTAATAAGCTGGCCCTTGGTCATCACTCAGATGACGCTGCAGAAACCATGCTGATGAATCTGTTCTGCGGAGGATCCATCGCCTGCTTCCGCCCTGTGACCTACCTTAGCATCAAGGATATCACCGTAATACGTCCTATGATATTCTGCGACGAGAGCAAGATAACATCGCTTGCTGAGCGATACAGCTTCCCTGTGGTTAAAAGCAAGTGTCCTATGGATAAGAACACAGAGAGAGAACGTACGGGCAATCTTATGAAGGAGCTGTCTGAGCGTTACCCTGACCTGAAAGCAAAAATCTTAGGTGCCTTGGAAAGAGGCTCAATAAGCGGATGGTAAACAGAACACATAAAAAGATAACGGCTCACATTCATTAAGGTGTGAGCCGTTATTTTAACTTAATACATATACAGTTACATTGCGTCTGCCCCAGTTCATGCACTGGTTGTAGGTAGGATAGAATACATCCACAAGCACAGAACCGCTCATAAGAGCACCGCCTGTATCAACAGCTGTGGCGTAGCCGTAAACCATACTGCCGTCTGAGGACACAATATACAGTTTCGAGCCGTAGGGGATTACGTTGGGATTAACCGCAACACCGCCATAGTACACAGGAACACCTGTAGCGGTCATTGCACCTTCTGCAGCATAATAAGCAGTAGAGGTACCTGTCAGCTTCTTTGAATAAGAAACCGTCTTGCCTGAAGCATCGGTGAAGGTACCTGCCTTGTTGCTGACAGATGCACCCTGAGAAGGCTTAGAAGATGAATTGGAAGAAGTTTTGGGAACACCTGTGCCGATAAGCTTTATCTGGTCAACGGGCTCTCTGGTAACTTCATCACTGATTACCACAGACTCCGCAAGCTCTCCGTTAATATACTTATTTCTGGAGACAACGGTCCTCTCACCCTCACTGCCATACTGGGTGATTTTGGAGGTACCTGTAAGCATATCGCTTGTTTCCTCGGAAACATAACCATAGTCGATAGTCTCTACTGTAGTCTCTTCCTTATATTCAACACGCTGTACTACAATCTCGATACCGTCATAGATTACATCTGAAAGTGCAGGATAAACTACATCTTCCTCCGTAAGCTCCACACCAAGGTCAGAAAGCAAATCCGCCACCGTGCCCGAGGTCACGTTATAGGTTTCTGTCTCGCCGCCTATTGTCACTGTTGCACCGCAGTGTGCAGTAACCTTAATTTCCATGGAAGGAGTGAGAAGAGTATCCGCAGGAGGTGTTATCTCCTCTGCACCTGTGAGAGTTATGCCGGCCTTCTTTATAGCATCGGCAGCTGTACCCTCAGTGCACTCAACCGTAATCATCTGTCCGCGGTAGTCCACTTTAACTTCAAAGGCTCTGACAATGGTAAGAGCAACACAGCCCTTGCCGTCAGTACGAATCACCTTGTCGTTTTCGCTTACCTTTATATCCGCCTTGTCAAGAATACGGTCGGTATATATATCAGAAACATCCGATACAGCTTCATCAGGAGTTGAGGTCTGTGCCTGTACCGTCAACGCAAACACGCATACAAGAATGGTTAGCAGGCTCACACAGAGAGCTGAAATGATTTTTCTGTTCACGGCACATCACATCCTTTCTTTTATCCGTAAAACAGTGTCAGACCGAGGCTTACACAAGCCCTCAGCTTAAGACACTTGCATTATATTCAGGTTTTCAACAGGTGTCAAATTATTTCAAACTTGTTTTTTGTGCACTATGCACAACACTTTTCTATAAAAGAATTTATAAACTTCGCCTTATTTCTTTTTAAGAACAATCAGACGCCTGAAAACTGTATAAAAGCAACAGAAATCAATTGTTACAACAATGTAATAAAAAATGACAGCAGTGTAACGGTTTGTTCCTGTTTTTTATCCGATTTTTACGTGTGTTTCTTTTTTATCATTGGCTTAGCAATGGGCTTTTTGGGGTGTGTTTTCGACATATTTTTCTTTTAAGACAACAAAACACAAGAGAAAAATTTAGTTGTTTTTTCTGTAAAAACCGTTACAAAAACGTCCTTTATAGCAAAGAAAATGACCGCTGAAGTAACTGCCTCAGCGGTCTAATTTTAATCAAAAGTTCTGTAGAGCGCCACCACTGTACCCAAAAGCACAACCTCATCAACAATGATAGGCTCAAAGGCATCATTCTCCGGCTGAAGGCGGAAGTGACCCTCCTCCTTATAAAAGCGCTTCACTGTGGCTTCGTCCTCAATCATAGCAACAACAATGTCACCGTTGTTTGCTACAGGTGTGCGGTGAACAACAACAATATCACCGTCCAAAATACCTGCGTTAATCATACTTTCACCCATAACACGCAGAGCAAAAAGCTCTCTGCCTCGTCTGAGGCTTTCGCTTATGGGAATGTAGGTTTCAATCTCCTCAACTGCAAGTATAGGCATACCTGCAGTAACACGTCCCAGCACAGGCACAGAGGTTGAGCGGTCCATACCGCTTACTTTAATACATCTGTTGTATCCTCGTTCACGCTCAATAAGGCCTCTTTCCTCCAGAGTCTTCAGGTGCAGATGCACAGTGGATGTAGACTTAAGACCTGTAGCGGCACAAATCTCACGCACTGAGGGAACGCGTTGCTCCTGAGCACAGGAAGTTATGTAGTCATAGACCTTTTGCTGGCTTTTTGTCAAAGGCTTCATACACATTTCTCCTTTCATAATACACATACTATATAGAAACAGCAGAAAATTCTGTAAAAATACATACTTTAATCATACTATAACACATAAAAAAGAAAAAATCAAACATTTGTTTTAATTTTGCAGGACTTTTCATAAAAAATACAATATAAGTTCAGGATAAGTTAATAACTTATTCACCAAGTCAGGAAAAATTAAACTATAATATAATTGTACCTGATGAGACCGCAACTCACAGGTACCGTCAGAGAGAGAATGACGAATGTTCTATCCCCTCCTATACAGGCTGCAGCCTGTATACGGCCAGTCTGAGCGATATGGGTGCAATCCGCATGCCCTGATACCCCTGTGGGAAATTGTTCCTATATCCTCAGGCTGACCGGCAAGTGAGACCACTTGCATCCCCCTCATTTTTCCGAAGGCACCGTACCACATTCTGGTACGGTGTCTTTAGCTTTTGGAGAAAGTTTTTATCATAAGCTAAATAGCCTCGATTTTTATTGCACCGAAAAAAATTATGTGCTATACTATAAATTAGAAAATTAGTGTCTTTGGTTACACAAAGACAGGTACATACAGCTATTTCTATTTATAGAAAGGATTTGAATATTATGTGCGGTATCTGCGGATTTACAGGTGAAGTAATCGACCGTAGCAAAACAGTGAGAAAAATGGCAGAGGTTATCACTCACAGAGGTCCTGATTCCTCAGGCTTCTATGAGGACGACAGAATCGCCATGGGCTTCCGCCGTCTGAGCATTATCGACGTAGACGCAGGCCATCAGCCTATCTACAACGAGGACAAGACACTTGTGCTCACCTTCAACGGCGAGATATACAACTACAAGGAGCTTCGTGAAGAGCTTATTGAGGCAGGTCACAACTTCTACACAGAAACCGACAGCGAGGTCCTCATTCACGGCTTTGAGCAGTGGGGCGAGGATATGCTTATGCGTCTTCGCGGAATGTTCGGCTTTGCTATCTATAACAAAGAGGACGGCTCTGTGTTTATCGCCCGTGACTTCTTTGGTATCAAGCCCATGCACTACACCGTAATTGACGGTGAGCTTGTATACGGCTCTGAGATAAAGAGTATTCTTGAGCACCCCAAGTTTGAGAAGAAGTTCAATATAAAAGCACTGGATAACTACCTTTCCTTCCAGTATGTGGTACCTCCCGAGACTTTCTTTGAGGGCGTGTACTGCCTGCTTCCCGGTCACTTCCTGTGGTTCAAGCACGGGGAGGTAATGACAGAGCGTTACTTTGAAGCAAAGTTCGACCCTGACGAGAGTCTAAGCGAAACAGACGCAGTAAATATGATTGAAGCAGCCTTTGAAAATTCCGTCAACGCTCACAAGATTGCTGACGTTGAGGTTGGCTGTTTCCTGTCCTCAGGTGTTGACTCAAGCTATGTTTCCACCTATTTTGCAGACCAGAAGACCTTTACCGTAGGCTTTGACTTCGGAGAAAAATACAACGAAATCAGCTGGGCTTCCCGCCTTTCTGAGAAAATCGGTGTTGACCACCACACAAAGCTTATAACCAGTGAGGAATTCTGGGACGCTGTCCCCCGTGTGCAGTATTTTATGGACCAACCCCTTGCTGACCCCTCCTGTATTGCTCTTTACTTTGTATCAAAGCTTGCCTCAGAGCACGTAAAGGTTGTGCTTTCAGGCGAAGGTGCAGACGAGCTCTTCGGCGGTTATCAGGTATACCGCTCACCAATGAACCAGCGCCTTTATCACAAGCTTGTGCCCTATGCCTTAAGAAAAGCTCTGAGAAACCTTGCCAGAAAAATGCCAGATATCAAAGGCCGTGACTACCTTATCCGTGCCTGCGACCCCTTGGAGGAGGCATTCATCGGCAACGCATTTATGTATAATTACGAGGAAAAATGCGAGCTTCTGAAGGACCCCTCAATCGCAACACGTCCTCAGGATGTAACAAAGCCTTTCTACCACAGAGCAAGAAAGTACGATGACGTAACCAAGATGCAGTATCTGGATATCAACCTGTGGATGGTTGGCGATATCCTGCTGAAAGCTGACCGTATGAGTATGGCAAACTCACTGGAGCTGAGAGTTCCCTTCCTTGATAAAGAGGTATGGCGAGTAGCCTCCAGAATCCCCTCCAGGCTCCGCGTAAACAGAGTAAACACCAAGTACGCGCTCCGTCAGGCAGCACTCAGACACCTGCCTCAGGAAACCGCAGAGAAAGAGAAGCTGGGCTTCCCTGTTCCTACCCGTGTATGGCTCAGAGATGAAAAATTCTACAATGTTGTAAAGCAGGAATTCCAGTCACCCACAGCACAGAAGTTCTTTAACATTGACATACTTCTCCGTTGGCTTGACGACCACTACGAGGGCATAGCTGATACCAGCCGTAATGTTTGGACAGTTTATGTGTTCCTTGTATGGTACAAGCAGTACTTTGAGGAGGTTTCTGCTACAGAGATTAAGGAGGACGCAATTGCTGAGGTAGAGGCTATTGCCGAAACCGAAGCACAGGAGGTTGCACAGAGCACCATCGGTACACCTGACCCTGAGCGTCTGGATGCACTCTTTGGTCTTGCCTTTGACGACGAGGACGGTGCAGGAGTAGACGAAAACCTTATGAACGCTGAAGAAGCCGATAACACACCCGCAAATAATACCGAGGAATGATTCCAGAGTGAAGATATACACTTATCCATGCAAGCTCACAGACCCCACCGCAGTAGCACTGGGACGGTTTGACGGAGTACATCTGGCACATCAGGCGGTTATCAGGGCTGCTGTTAAAGAAACAGCCAATGGTCTTGTCCCTGCCGTGTTCACCTTCTGCGATAATCCCAACAAAAAATCCTCTTGTGTTCTCTTAGCACAAGAGGAAAAGATTGAGCAGATTGAAAACTGCGGTGCAAAAATCCTGATAAACGCAACCTTCGACTCTGTCCGCAAACTTTCAGCTCAGGAGTTTGTAACCCTTGTGCTCAAAGATGCCCTCAACGCAAAAGCTGTGTTCTGCGGTTATAACTACCGCTTCGGCAAGGGTGCTGAAGCCGACGTGAGCACCCTGCAGACACTCTGTGAAAAAGAAGGCATAAAGGTTATATGTGTAGAAGAATACGTAACAGACGGCACCACTGTTTCATCTACTGAAATAAGATCTTTACTCTCTGATGGTGATGTTGCCCGCGCAAAAAAACTTCTGGGCAGAGCCTACCGACTTCAGGGGCAGGTTATCCACGGCAACGCTATTGGCAGAACCATAGATACCCCAACCCTCAACATTGATGTTGCAGAAGAAAAGCTCCTGCCAAAATTTGGCGTTTATGCCTGCTATGCAATTATTGACAGTAAAAACTACAAGGCTGTGGCAAATATAGGGCTAAAACCTACAGTAGGCTCAGACACTCCCACAGTTGAGGCTTTTCTCCTTGACACACAGGGGGATTTCTACGGAAAAGCTGTCACCCTTGAGCTTGTTTCCTTTATCCGCCCTGAGGAAAAGTTTGAGTCCCTCACACAGCTCAGAGAAGCCATAGACAAAGATATAGAAAAAACAAAAGAAGCACTGAAATAAAATAACCCCCGATGAAAAATCATCGGGGGTTTCTTTTTTCTGTAAACACTCGGAGCTTGTGCAGGTAAAGCCTTACTCCTCCTGCGCCTTTTTATCAAGCTGTTTCATTCTCTTATAGCGGTACAGCACGTTCTGTGCCCACTCACGGTCCACCTTGATAAAGCCTGAAAGCTTTCTGTCCTTGATAGCCATTTCGCTTACAATGGTAACTGCCTTACCGTAAATCTCAAGGCGTGCAGACTGAACATAGGGCTCGTGCTCTTTGCCTACAAAGAAGGTAAAGCCCATGGTGTTCTTCTCCCTGTCATACATAGAGAGGTAGCCTTCCTCAACCTGAGGCAAGCCGTATTTTTTTGCCACCATTTCAGAGATTACAAGCTTTGTAATCTCCACCGCCATATCGTCAAGTCCTGACTCAAAGATAAACACTTTCTCCTTGAAGCTGTTAAAGTCAGAGGCAAGGCGTTTTCTGATACCGCGAAGTCTTTCATACTTCTGCTCAAGCTCTACGTCCTCAAGCTGAAAGCGGTCAACCTCAGGAATAAGATATATCATAAAGCGGTTTTTCATATCGTTATAAAGCACAGGATATGTAAGTCTTGCTTCGTGTCCGCAGGCAGTACATCTGAACTTAAAAAGTCTTTCGTCCATCACATCTGCTCTCAATGTAGGCTCGTTGGTTGCATTTATGCTCATATATAGCTTTGCCTCTGTGCATTCAGAACACTTGGGGCAGGCAATTTTCTTAACAACTACATTTGCCACAGGTTGTCCTCCTTATATATAAAAAGTAATCTGCATAGTTATTTAGTTTATTATACCACGAGAGCAAAGAGAGTCAAAGTGTTTTTACAAATTTTTATTGATTTTATTCTTAATTAGTGTAATAATATAGATGTATATGTATCGTATGAAAATACATATTCCCTTATACAGCAATCACAGAAATGAGGTTTTTATATGAGCAACGATTACACCCCCCAGAAGGTAATGGGCGAGCTCTTTGTAGACGCTACCAAGGAAATTGTAGAGCGCACACGAATCAAAGGACAGATGGCTCGTCTGCAGGAGATTATGGCAGCAGACCAGAAGCGTCTGCGTAACGCATACGCAGAGATTGGCCGTATGTACTGCGAGGGCACACTGGAGAAAAACAAAGCAAGAGTAGAAATGCTCTATGACACCATAGACCATCTGAAGCTCCGCGAGGAACGTGCAAAAATCCGCTATGCTCAGCTGAAGGAGGCGCACTCCGTTGACGAGTGCACTGTAGCTTTCAAAGAAGAGCTTGAAAGCCGTGTGCAGCAGGCAAAGGAAAAAACCGTAGAGGCTGCCCGGGACCTTGGCGCTAAGGCAAGAACCGCCGCTGACAATCTGCCCGACAAAGCACAGGAAACCCTGAGCACCATCAAGCAAAAGGCTTCTGTTGCCGCAGATAAAGCAAAGGCCGCTGTGGACGAGGTGGCAACTCGCGCTTCCGCTGTTGTATCCCGCATTGGAAACAACGAGGAAGAAACAATAGAAGAAGAATACATCGAAGAGGAAGATTTCCGCGATATGCTCTCTGACCTTGAGGAAGAGGACGAATACGAGGACGACAGCTACATTGAAGAATACTCCGAGGAAGATCAGGTTGCTGCCGCAGATATCGGCGCAATACTGGGAAGCATAGACCTGACCCTCAAGGAGGTTGACGAAACAGAGGTTGCTCCTGCAGAGGAGACTCCTGCTGAAACAGAAGGTACAGACGCTACTGAAGCTGACGGCGAATCCCCCGAATCCTTCGATTTCTGATAAGCACTTCTAAGCACTTCAAAATTTGACACACTCTGATTTTTCAGGGTGTGTTTTTTTATCATCTTTACATAATTCTACTTTTGTCGTACAATAAAATGGTATCAGATATTAAATCTTACTGCCACACAACAAAAATAGTAAGGAGATCGTTATGACAGCCACAAAAACAAAACCAAAATCCGCAATGCAAAAGCCGCCGGAGCTGAAGGCTCCCACCAAAAACTTAGGCATAGAAGTGTTCAGGATTGTTGCAACCTTTATGGTAATTATGCTGCACACTCTGGGCAGTACAGCAATTCTCAACAGCAATATAGGCAACGATAAGGGCTCTATCCTTTGGCTTTTTGAGATTATGAGCTACTGTGCTGTAAACTGCTTTGCCATAACCTCAGGCTATGTTTCCTGCAAAAGCAAATTCAAAATTTCACGAATTCTGTACCTTTGGTTTCAGGTCTTGTTCATCTTTGTTGTTATGACCGTTGCACTGGGCTTTATATCCCCCAAGGACCTTGACGAAAACGCCTACAGAAATATGTTCTTCCCCATCTTAGCCGATCTTAACTGGTACTTTACCGCTTTCTTCGGACTCACTTTCTTCTCACCTTTCCTTAACATCCTTATGCAGAACATGTCAAAGAATCAGCACAAATACCTTATGGCTGTAATCTTTATTCTGTTCTGTATTCCTACCAGAATTCCTGAAGTATCCGACCTGTTCCAGACTGGCGGGGGTTATTCCCTCATATGGCTTATGGCAATGTACATCATTGGCGGATACATAAGAATTCACGGTGTTCCAAAACCCCGGAACAAATACAAGTGGCTTGCAGGATATTTCCTCTCTACCCTCTTTGTCTGGCTGTGGTTTATAATTATGTATGACATTACAAAGAGCACACTGGGAGAAGCCAAGTACCACAAAATCTTCATCAGCTACACCTCTCCTTTTATTCTCCTTGCAGCTATCTGTCTGCTGGAGTTCTTCCTTGGCACCAACATAAAGAGAGGCGGCAAAATCATTTGCGGAATTTCCTCTGTTACCTTCGGTGTATTTGTCTTCCATACTCAGGACTTGTACTGGATATTCGGCCTCAGAACCCCTGTAAACGCAATCGCAAAGGAAAAAACCATAATAGTTGTGCTGGGTGTAATCGCAGTTGCGCTGACCGCGTTCATCGTCTGCGGAATTGCCACATTCCTGCAAATGCAGTTGTTTAAGCTCATAGGTATAAACAAATTCTGCGACTTTGTGCAGAACAAGCTCTTCAAAAAAGCCTCTGCTATGCTGGAGACTCCCAAAGAAAAAGAATAAACAAAGCAACCGCCGAGGTGATACAACCCACTTCGGCGGTTTTTATATAATCTTATTTACTATTTGTTGCATGTTTCAGCTTCTTCATTTTCACGGATTCGTTTTGCTATCCATCGGGGAAAGCCGGTCGGGTCTGTGCACCAAAGGACAAAGCTTGTTACCGCAAGAGTCAGAAAGAACATTCCCACTGTGGCATCTGTCAGAGAACCTATATTTGTAAAGAGGTATCCCACAAATGAAACCGCAAGAAACGCAACAGGCAGAAACCAGAATTTTACGGCAAATTTCTTTACCGCTCTGAAAGCTTTCAGCCCCGACAAAACATACAGTGTACCCAAGAGCAGACCTGCAATCTCGGCTACATCCACAAACATAAGGGTACTGATTTCCTCGGAAGTTTTCTGAGCTTCAGAAAACCACAAATCAGCACACAAACCCGCAAACCGCTCTATAGTGACAATTCCAAGTCCCAAACCCGAAAGCAAAGGACTGACCTTGAATGCACCCACAGTCATAAGCACGTAGCCTGCAAAAATCAACAAATCCTCAATAAGCAGATTAAGCTCAAAAATCTCCACATCCAGATAAATTGTCAGATGTGTCAGACAGCTGTAAACTCCCACAGCACAAAGCACAAGGCACAACGCTACCGTAAGCACTCTGCGTCTGGGATATAAACACCCCGAATCCATATAATCCCATCCAATCTATACAAATCCTGTGCAGATAAAGCACGCAGAAATCACCTGAAAACAGGTGCATAGTAATTATACCGCTGTGACTCATAAAGTCAAGAAACCATAACGAAAATTAATCAGAATTTAAAAACAAAAACTATGCTTTACAAAACCAACAGACACAAAAAGCTTCCGATTTCTCGGAAGCTTTCTTATTATCTTGCAAAAACGCTTTACAGGCGTTCTGAACGGTAACTATAAATTGTTTTCAAAAAACTCTATAAACTTCAAAGGACTCTCAGCCCCTGCTCCAAAGCCGTTATAATCAATCGGTGTCTGTGCAAAGGCTGTGTCTATTCTTTCTGTATCCTCAAAAACCAGAAGATTACTGCTGTCAAGGCATTCGCCGTACACAGGGTTTGTGTTGTTGGTAATAAGCTTGCGCTTATAAGTACAAGCTTCACGCAAACGCAGAGTAGGCGCACAACTTCCGCCCTGAATAATCTCAAGTATACATCTGCTCTTGTTTACATTTTTCAGGTTTTCTCTGTAGCTTATAGGTGGAATATAGTGAAGACCTTCTCCTTCAACTCTATCCTTTTCCTGAGTTCCGCAAATAATAAATTTACATCTTAGTCCTGCCTCTGCCAAAACCTTGTAAGTCTTATGAATCTCCTCCAGCCTATCCTTTGCAAAGCCCAAAAAATACACATCATTCTCGAACATATCGGGAGTTGTAACGTCTTCAATAGCATCGTAAACATCGCCCCATGGGTAATAGTTTACTTTGTACTTCTCAGCCTCGCCTTTGTCGTAAGTCACAATCATATCACTTACAGACTTTACTTTATCCATATCCCATTTTTTCTTGGAAATAAGATCTCCGCAAAGTATCACAACTTTGTTTTCGGAATTCAGGCTTTTTATATAATTAAAGAGCGATTTCTCCTCTGTCAGGTATTTTCCACCCAAAAAGACGTAGCAACAAGGTTTATCATTCTGAAAATTTTGCCTTGTAATTTTCTTGAACCATGCCTTTTTAAACGGCAATCTGACCTTTCTGTTTAGCTTTGCAGACCAATGGAGAAAGAAAGCCTTGTTCGCAAATGCATTTGAATTAAATGCGTTTTTATACACACGGATAAAAGGATATTTATTCAAAGGCCACAGCACAGGTTCATAACACGCGTCGCTTACATTGTAAAAAACGTAATTATACTTTGTTTCCATAGCCTTCTCCTTCTTAAGTTTTATTTGCTCTTTCTGATGTATTCTTTCTTTGCACAGCTAAGGTCTATGCTGTCACCCAATTTATATCTCCACTCATCGGGTGTAATTGTACTTAAACCGCCGGCATGGAAGAACGTAATTTCTCCGAAAAGAATGTTTCCGTCAATATTGTAAAGGTCAACTCGGCAGAAAGGAAAATCTCCTGCGAGTTTCTCTGCGTACTCTACCATTGTGTCAAAATTTGAGGGTTTGGGCACCAAGTCAACATCAAATCTTGGACGTGAAACAGTCACATCCATAAGATTCATATCCCTGTCATAGACGTTTCTCTTAGCTTCTGCAAGGTGGCTTCCGTCCGCTCCGGCAGTATCAATGTCGATAAACATATACTCACATTTGCCGTTTGAACAAAGGAATCTGTAATCTACCAAAGGCGCCTTGTCCTTGCTTTCGATAATAGCTTCTACGATAATTTTTCTCTCAATATCGTGATACACCCATTCTCTGGAATCTCGGGAGTAATCGTGCTTAAGACCGCGGCTGATAATTTTTGCCGCCCTTTTTCTGTCAAAGACAGACAGGTCATTACATCTTACATTTGAGCCGCTCATATGATTGCACTTCATATAAAACTCATTGGGAAGCTTGTCCCATTCAATGTCCTCCACCTTGTCATACACAGCATACAGAGGATTCAGAATATGTCCGAGACCTTTGCGCTCAACATACTCTCTTACTCTGTATTTATCTGCACAAATCACACACTCGGGGTCTCTGTAATACATTTTAAGCCATAACTGTTTCTCGTCAAAGGTACGGGGATTTTCAAAGTCAAGTTCTTCACCGTTTGCGTTTTTGTATGCCTTTTTGAAATAAGCTTCATCAGAGTACACCAGACCCAGCCATGTAATATTCATCAGATGTAAGGCTCTCCAAATACTTTTTGTGAAATCATTCTTTTTCAAAATTTTGCGAAGTTTACCCTTTATACTCATAGAACTTCCCCCAATTGAAATAACTATAACAGCATATATGATATCATATATAACAGTCATTGTCAAAACCGACATTATAAAAATAACAGTCTGCTTTCTCTGCACTTTACTAAACAAATCAAACACATATAACAAACAGCTTCCGATCTCTCGAAAGCTGTTGTTTGTTACCGAACTTTTTAGGTTAAAGGAGTTGTATATATATAATGCACATCGTCAAGGCTACTGATTTCTATGAGCTTATCTTTCTGAGCCACAATTGCAAATCCGTAGATATTGAGACCGTTTTCTTCGATATTATCTGCAAACTGTTCTAAAACATCTTCACGGGTTATACAGCCTACCATATCACGGAATTCTTCTCTGTCAGCCATAAAGCGGAGCATACTTGTCATGTGAGCCTCCATAACCTCAGTGCTGATAGCATCCTCAGGGAAATCATCCACGGTTTCTACCATATCAAAGTAATTGAGGTAAGGATATTTTTCATTGTCGTAAGCCATCTCACCACTGCTGCTTAAATAGTTAAAGCCCACAATATCGTCAACTTCGTAACTGTTCTTCTCCTTTTTGCATACAGCACACCAATCGGGAACAACACCTGTTGCTTTGCTCCACTTAACCAGCTCATCATATGTCATGACCTTATTAAGGGTAACATAGCCCACATAATAATCATTCTTGTCCAGAGCATTCAGCTTTTCCATAGCATCCTGTGCACTTCCTGCCGCACCTGTACCGCTGTATACTGCCTTAACGTCAAGAATATCTTCAGGAACAAAAGCATTCTGAGCAGGAAGCTTAAACAAGCCGTCACTGTATAAGGTCAGCTTGCCCTTTTCAACACTTCCGTAAACATCTCTGAACTGACCATTAACGCTGAAGTTCTGAGGAATACATATATCATAATTGCCATAGCCCTCGCGTTTTGCTTCTGCCTTTATGCGGTAATAGCCCGGTGTGAACAGCTCGGTGTAAATCGCTGTATCAAGGCTCATCTGATTTGTGTTCCATCCGTCACCCTCGCCAACTATCTTAGAGGGGTTATAATAACAGGCATCAACAATGTAAGGCAGTGCAGTGCTTGCAACTATAACAACAGCCAAAACAATCACACCAACTGCAACACCCAACTTGATAAAAGCCCTGCGGATAGATTTGTTTATCATTTTCATAAATCTTTTTTCTTCAGAATCCCCTGCGGATATTTCGCCCTCTGTCTGAACATCAAAATCCGAAAACTCAGGTATGCCCTCTGCTTCAAACAGATACTCTGAGATAGCCTCCTGCTTTTCAATGTCCTTTTCAACTTCAGCACTTTGCTGTGCGTCAAGCTCCCCGCTTTTATAAAGCCTTAATAAATCCTTATATGTCATAACCCTTCGCCTCCATATATTTCTTTAATTCTTTTTTTCCTCTGTAGCTAAGCACCCTCACATTCTCGGGTGTAATGTGCAGAACAAAAGCAATCTCTTTCTGGGATAATTCGCCGAAATACTGCATAACCAAAATCTCCCGCTTTACTCTGTCAAGGCATTGCAGTGCCTCGTATAGAAGCCGTGTCCTCTCCTGCTCTATAATCTGCTGCAGCGCATCACAGCCTCCTGACGATACATCTCTCAACTGCTCAATATCTACCCTGCCCTTTTCCTTTTTGGCAAGATTCAGATACAGATTCCTCGCCACCATATAAAGCCACGCCCGCATATTGGTGTGACCGTCAGTCAGAGAAAGAATTGCTTTCAGAAAAGTTTCCTGCACAATATCCTCAGAGAGCTCCCGATTCCCGCAAAGGGAGTAGATGTACAGAAACAGCTCTCTGTGATACTTATGATATAACTGTTTTAAAAGCTTGCTGTCCATCCTCTCTCCCCCCCTTTTTCCTGTGAAGCGCTTCTGTATATATAACAATTTTTGTAAGCAAATGTTACACATATAAATTAATTTATTATAGCATATTTCAAGTTCCTCAAAAAACACAAAAGGCTTCCGATTGCTCGGAAGCCTTTTACTATACCTTGCGGTAAAATTATTTCATTGCGTTGTAAACTGCAACTGCGGGGGCAACTGTAGCCGAAACCTCGGGGTTGTTACCCACTTAATCAAAACATGGTTTTTTCCTTCCTCATATCTTTTTTCTTCCTCATAGCCTTTTTTACCCG
>JAZSLX010000009.1:0-3135 GCA_045535605.1 Ruminococcus sp. | reverse complement strand
TGTGAGTCCCTGTACTATACCCTGCAGTAATGAAAGTATGTAGTCCATATTTTCCTCCTTGATACCTTTCAAATTTATTCCTTATAAAATATTAAGCAAAATAAAATAATATGTAAGGACAGCTCAGGACTTTTGTCCTTTGCTGTCGCTGCTATATTCTTCTATCATATCATACAAGCAGTTCATTGCATCTGACAAAGTGCCTACTGAATCAATGAGGCCTTCGTCCACTGCTTCCTGACCTTCCAAAATTGTGCCGATATCCAACACAAGCTCACCGGTATTCAGGACAAGCTCATTATATCGCTCTTTTGAGATATTGGAATTGTCCGATACAAAGGTTGTGATTCTGTCCTGCATTTTGCGGAAATACTCAAAGGTCTGGGGAGCTCCCACAGTAAGACCGGTTGTACGCACAGGATGAACAGTCATTGAAGCGCTCTTTGCAATAAAGCTGTGTTTACTTGCCACTGCAAGCGGAATACCGATTGAGTGACCACCGCCCAAGACAATGGATACAACAGGCTTCTTCATTCCTGCAATTACCTCTGCAATTGCAAGACCTGCCTCAACATCCCCTCCGCAGGTATTGAGAAGTACCATCAAGCCGTGAATTCTATCGTCCTCGTCAACTGCTACAAGCTGAGGGATAACATGTTCATACTTGGTAGCTTTGTTCTGACCCTGCAAAACAAAATGTCCTTCTATCTGCCCTACAATCGTAAGACAATGGACTATCCTGCCCTGACGGTTTACGAGGACAGAGCCAGTTTCGTTAATCTGCTCTGTATGCTGTTCATTGATGGGACTGTCATTTTCTACAGAACTACCGTCATCGGTGGGATTCTTTACAAATGATTCCTCATCAATGTTATGATTGCGATGAGATTCTGACTTATTATTTTGCTTCATTATAATGCACCTCTTGGTGTAGTCTTCCCCTATGGCACAAGATAATGTATACAATTATTAGTATTATATCACTATAATGTAAAATCTTCAAGATTATTATGTATATTTCTTTATTACAATATTATTGTGAAAATATATGGTATTATGCTATATTAAGGAGTGAAATATTTTGGACACGAATCAAATAGACACAAATCTGATAATTATCTATTCCGTTATAATAGTTATTCTTATTGCTTTATCGGCTTTCTGCTCTTGCAGTGAAACTGTATTCTCCTGTGCAAGCAGTATCCGTCTTAAGAGATGGGCTGATGAAGGCAACAAAAAAGCAAAACGTGCTCTGCAAATTGCAAACAACTACGATAAAGCACTGACAGCTATTCTTATTATGAATAACGTAGTTAATCTTGGTTGTTCGGCACTTGCTACTGTGCTTTTCCTTGAGATATTTCCCAACTACGGTGCAGCTATATCCACAGGTGTAATAACTCTATTAGTTCTTACATTCGGAGAGATTATTCCCAAATGCTTTGGTAAGGAAAAATGCGATAAGCTGGCACTATCTATTGCAGGAATACTTAATATTTTGATTGTGGTACTAACCCCTTTCATCTATTTGTTCATCGGTATCAAGAAGATTGCACTGAAATTGTTCAGTGTAAAAGGTGAAGATTCCACAGTAACAGAGGACGAGCTCAAATATATTGTTGAAGAAATCGAAGAACAAGGTATACTTGAGAAGCAGGAAAGTGAAATGGTACGCTCTGTGCTGGATTTTGACGAAACAACAGTTGTTGAAGTACTGACTCCCAGAGTTGACGTGACTGCTCTGAACATCGAAGAAGACCATGACAAGATCATGGAAATCATCAAGAGTCAGAGATTCTCAAGAATCCCTGTTTACGAAGAGACTATTGATAACATTGTTGGTATTCTGCATACATGGGATTATCTTGATGCTATCGCTTCAGGCAAAACACCTGATCTTCGCGAGCTTATCGGCCCTGTACAGTTTATCTTCCAGACTCAGAATCTTTCCTCTGTGCTGACAGAGTTCAGAAAAAGAAGGCTCCATATGGCAGTTGTTACTGACGAGTACGGCGGTACACTGGGTATTGTTACTATGGAAGATTTGCTTGAGGAGATTGTTGGAGAAATCTGGGACGAGGACGAGGAAATCGAAAGCAACATTCAGAAGATATCTGACCGTCAATGGAGAGTTGACGGCGATATGGAGCTTGACGATATGTACGACCTTTTCGGTATGAAGAAAAATGATGAGGACTCGGACTTTGTAACAGTAGGCGGATTTATCTCTGAGACTTTAGGTACCATTCCTAAAAAAGGCGACAGCTTTGAATTCAGAGGTCTTTCTATTACTGTTGACAGTGTGACCAATCAGCGAATCGACACAGTTACAATCAAACTTTTAGACAAAGAGGACAAGCAGGAAGAAGAATAAATTTTCCCTACCATATTAAATAATGCAAGCCTGAGTACAGACCGCATGGTTTACTCAGGCTTTTTTATATTTTAAACTCTCTCTGATGATTATTAATCGACATATACCGCTTATGGGAATACAGAGGAAACCCCAAAGGACACTATATAATAGACACACCTGTCCCAAGAGATTCATAGGCATACGGGAATAATCCCAGACTCCCCAACCGAGAGCAAGATTCACCACACAGCCTACTGCAAATTCAAGGCTTGTTATTACCAAGGAGCCAAGGACACATTTTTCAGGCATACTGAGTCGCGGAAAACGTCCGTACAGCTTATAAAGAGCTAAAAAGCAAGCTCCGCCTGTGAGCACCATACTCCAGTGAGTTCGCTGTCTCCAGAGAATTTCCATTGCTCCGTAGGAAAGACCCCCAACCGAAAACAACAGCAAATCCTTGCTGATAGTTTTTAACATATTTATCACCTGAGAATAGCTTTCTCAGATAACCAATAATAATGCAAAAGTAAATTATGTAAAAAAGAGGTGCTGCATAATGCAACACCTCTGATTTAATTGTTTATTATCAAGAAAGGTTGATTAATAATTCTCAGCCTTGATCTTGAAGTGAGCCTGAGGATGGAAGCAAACGGGACAAAGCTCAGGAGCTTCTGTACCGATAACGATGTGACCGCAGTTGCCGCACTCCCAGATTACAATAGAACCCTTCTTGAATACTTCGCCCTCTGTAACGTTCTGGAGAAGCTTGCGATAACGCT
>JAZSLX010000082.1:0-4866 GCA_045535605.1 Ruminococcus sp. | reverse complement strand
TGTTAATTATTTTACCCAGTTCAAGTTAAATTGTCAAGTGAACTAAACATAAAATAAAGCGGACAGTTTAAAGCTGTCCGCTACTTTTATAAACTTGCTGTTATGCCTAAAGTTATCTGATACCATAGTTCTCAATAACGTAGTCCATATCCTTGTCACCTCGGCCGGAGAGGTTGATGAGAATGGAGCCTTTATCCATCTGCTTCGCAAGCTTCATACCGTATGCTACAGCGTGGGAGCTCTCAATCGCAGGGATGATACCCTCAAGACGGGAGAGTGTAAAGAATGCATCAATAGTTTCTTCATCATTAATTACATCATACTTAACTCTGCCAATATCCTGCAAGAATGCATGCTCAGGACCTGAGGAAGGATAATCCAGACCGCTTGCAACTGAATAAACAGGAGCAGGCTCGCCGTTGTCATCCTTGAGCATAATGCTGTTGAAACCGTGCATAATGCCTTCTGTGCCGTACTTAAGACTTGCGGCATGGTCGCCCATCTTGGGACCTCTGCCAAGAGGCTCAACGCCGTACATGTCAACATGGTCATTCTGGAAACCTGCAAACAGACCTGCTGCATTTGAGCCGCCGCCAACACAGGCAACAATTGCATCGGGAAGATGTCCTGTCATCTCAATAAACTGCTCTCTTGCCTCAATACCTACAACACTCTGGAAATCTCTTACCATCATGGGGAAGGGGTGCGGACCAAGAACAGAGCCGATACAGTAGATAGAATCCTTATACTCCTTGCTGTATGCGTCAAAAGCAGCGTCTACAGCCTCTTTAAGTGTCTGGAGGCCATGTGTAACCTCAACAACATTAGCGCCTAGGATCTTCATTCTTGCAACATTGGGAGCCTGCTTCTTAATATCAACAGAGCCCATATAAATATCACACTCAAGACCGAAATATGCTGCAGCAGTAGCAAGCGCAACACCATGCTGGCCTGCACCGGTTTCTGCAATAACCTTTTTCTTGCCCATATATTTTGCAAGAAGAGCTTCACCCATACAATGGTTGAGCTTATGAGCACCTGAGTGATTCAGATCCTCACGCTTTGCGTAAAGCAGTACTTTACCTCCGAGCATATCAGAAAGTCTCTCAAGGTGTGAAACAGGAGTAGGTCTGCCCTGAAACTCCTTTCTGATTCGTCTGAGCTCAGCAATAAACTTTCTTGACTGGCAGATAGAGAAGTATGCTTCTGTGATTTCAGCCATAGCAGCCTTAAGCTTGTCATCAATGTACACTCCGCCGTATTTGCCGAAGTAACCGTCTTTATCAGGATAGTTGTTAAAATAGGTGTCGAATTCAATACCGTTGAAATTCATAATATATTCCTCCAAATTATTTTTAATTGATTTTGTGTAGGGAAAATATCAAAGTCGCCATCGTTTTGTAAGTAACATAACATCAACCTCTGTCTTTAAGGGTATGTAACATATGTCAAAAGCGGAAACAAAGACGCCCTTGACAGGATATTACTGCCAAGGACGAATAATAATACTTATCCGCGGTGCCACCTTGATTTCACGGGTTTCCGTGCACTTTACAGGATACAAACATATCCCCGACAACTAACGTATGCCACACGTTGCAGAATACTCTGTAACTTAAGTTACATTTGACTGCACCCTCAGCGGTCCATTTGACAATCTGTTTCTTACCTGAATTCCAGCTACACAGGCTCTCTGTAAAGGCATAACTGCCGTTATCTCCGCGTCAACGGTTTAATTATTAAATTATTAATTATTATATCATCAGGTGCAGAAGATGTCAACATTTCAGACACCATTTATCAGAAAATATAACTGTTCACACAGATAAATCCACAGCATATTATAATAAAGAAACGGCTGAAAGGGGTGCTTAGATGGCTTACGATGCCAGAGAATTGCTTGCACGATTAATTCAATGTGAGGCTGGCGGCGAAGGAACCGAAGGAATGCGAGCAGTAGCTTCTGTAATTATCAACCGTGCAAACTCAAACATTGGCGAATTCGGAAGAGTCAGCAACGGCGGTGATGTAAGAGCTATAATTACCCAGACCTGCCAGTTCGTCTGTATGAAAGAATTTGTAGGTGGTGAGTATAATTCTCAGAATGTCTACAATATGAATCCCGAAGATATTCACTATGAAATCGCCGACTGGGCTTTATCAGGAAACACTGCAAGCTCTGTTGGCAATTCACTGTTTTTCTTTAACCCATATAGTCCTAACTGTCCTCGTTATTTCCCATCCGATGTGGGTGTGATTTACAACAGGGTAGGGGATCACTGTTTTTATTCACCGACAAACGCATACGCAAATACTTAACTAAGGGAGATTATTACAATGGCTAATTCTTTAGATCTGCTGAAAATTTACGGGATACCTCCTGCAAGGTATAACGATGATGACCCGAACGATTTATTCTATTCAAATTTACCTTCGCTTGAACAGATAGCCTCTTATAATCTGGCGCTGCAGAACCAAGGTACAAACACGCCTGATACACAAGTGAACATGTCGCCTCAGGGACTACCAGCAGTACCTCAGATAAATCCTAATATGTCAACTCCTACAACAACTATCGGCATGGATCCAAATGATATCACAAGTATACTGAATCCTACAAGCAATATGCAAAGCTCTGCTTCTGCAGAACTGCCTCAGCTTGGTACGAATACAAATAACGTAACACAAAATATAACTGATTTCAGCAGACCTTTTCCTGTTACAGCAGAAAGTATTCAGTATCTCAACGGTTTTATCCGCACACAGATAGGCAGACGAGTTCAGGTTGATTTCCTGATAGGCAACAACGAGGTAATCACCAAGGACGGTTTTCTGCTTGGAGTCGGAGCCAATTATATCCTTCTTAACGAAATAGGAACAAATGATATAACCGCGTGTGATTTCTACAACATAAAATTCATCAGATTTCTGTATTAAGCAAACGCGAGATCACAGAGTTTGATAACAGAAATCCTTTTTCTGTTAATTTAAGATAATCTTCAGTAACAATTATTAAACCGAGCTTTTCAAGCTTTTTCGCTTCTGAAATTAAACTTTCAGTTGGAATGAGATTGAAAAGCTCTTTATATTTTTTGAAATCAAAGCCTATGTCAGTTCTGAGGGAAAGCATAATATATTCCTCAGGTGTGTGTCCATCAGATTCAAACATCAAGTTATTATCATAGAAACCCTCTAAACTTCGAGGATAATAGAAACGTTTACCTTCAAACAATGAATGAGCTGAGGGACCGATACCGATATAATCGTCCAACAACCAATATTTCATATTATGTTTGCTTATGAGATTATCTCTGCAGAAATTTGAGATTTCATAGTGCCTGAAACCATTATCTCTTAATTTTTTTGCAGTAAACTCATAGAAATCAGCTTGCAGGTCATCATCAGCAAAAGTGTAATTTTTCTTATTATAATAAAAAGGTGTATTCTCCTCAATCTTCAGCATATATGTACTGATATGAGTTGCGCCACTCTCAATGCAGAATTCAAGTGTTCTGCCAAGAGAATCATAAGTCTGCAAGGGAATCCCCAGCATAACATCAAGAGAAAAGTTACCAATACCGCTCTTATAGATACTGTCTATCGTTATCTTTACATCGGATATTGTATGTAAACGACCCAAAAGCTTCAGCTCCTCATCATCTGCACTCTGAAGCCCCATAGATATTCTGTTAATTCCGTTTAAACGAAGCGAGGTAAAATCAAGCATATCTGTTGAATTCGGATTAACCTCAATAGTAATTTCGCAATCCGAAGTTACGTTGAAATTCTCATAAACAGATTGTAAGATTCTATTTATCCGCTCAGTACCCAGCACACTGGGAGTACCTCCGCCAAAATATACAGTATCAACAAATCCATCTGAAATTTTCTCTGACCATCTTTTTAAACCTTTTATTAATTCAGACACATATTCATCCATCAGATTCTCAGTTGACTTTACACTATAGAAGTCGCAATAATTGCATTTCCTGACACAAAAGGGGATATGAATATACAAGCCTACAGTGTTCAAAAGTAAGCACTCCTTTCACGTAAAAGGGTTGAGGCAGAAACCCAAGGGTCTCTGCCTCAAATTTGGAAGGTATATGAAAAATAGGAAAGATCTTTACTTACAAAGGTATTGTAACAAAATAAACAAAAAATGTCAATAGTATGAATAAATATTCGACAATTGATTAACGGGCTAACATAACAAACTTCTTAAAACACTGCAAATCTTGACATAAACATCTGCAGAAAGTATAATATATGATTGGAATAATAAGCATTGGAGATATACAAAGTGAGTAATTTAACAGAACAAATCAGCAAACGTCGTACGTTTGCTATTATATCCCACCCTGACGCAGGTAAGACAACTCTCACAGAAAAATTGCTTCTGTACGGAGGTGCTATTAACACCGCGGGTTCCGTTAAGGGTAAAAGAACAGCAAAACACGCTGTTTCTGACTGGATGGAAATAGAAAAGCAGAGGGGTATCTCTGTTACTTCCTCCGTGCTTCAGTTCAAGTATAACGGCTATTGCATCAATATTCTTGACACTCCCGGACATCAGGACTTCTCTGAGGACACATATCGTACACTTATGGCAGCAGACTCTGCTGTAATGGTAATTGATGCTTCAAAAGGTGTTGAGCGCCAGACAATTAAGCTCTTTAAAGTCTGTGTTATGCGCAATATTCCCATCATAACCTTTATAAACAAGATGGACCACGAGTCAAAGAATCCTTTTGACCTGCTGGATGAAATCGAGCAGGTGCTTGGTATCAACACCTGTCCTGTAAACTGGCCTATCGGCTCAGGTCACGACTTCAAAGGCGTGTACGATAGAAAAAGCAAGAGCGT
>JAZSLX010000129.1:0-10342 GCA_045535605.1 Ruminococcus sp. | reverse complement strand
ACTTTGAGAATACTGTTATTGTTATGACCAGTAACGCAGGCTCAGAGAAGAAAGAAAACGCTATGGGCTTTGCTAAGAGCGAGGCTGATGCAACCCATGATAAGGTAATGAAGGCGCTGAGCGAGTTCTTACGTCCCGAGTTTATTGCCCGTGTTGACGAAATCCTTGTGTTCCGTCATCTTGAAAAGGACGATTTGAGAAAGATTGCATCCCTTATGCTTTCAGAATACGTGGATACCCTAAAGGAAAAGGGCATACAGTTTACCTTTGATGAGTCTGCCTGTGATTGTCTTACTGATAAAATCACAGATGGCAGAAGCGGAGCAAGGGATCTTCGCAACATTATCCGTAAAGAGGTAGAAGAGCTCATTGCTGAGGAAATGATTAAAAAGGGCGAGGGTGGTATCATCGGTATCAACCTGACAGCAGTTGATGGCAACGTCAAGCTGGAAGTTCTGTAACTTTATTTAAATGACACAGAGTCGGAGAACGACTCTGTGTTTTTTTGCATATCAGGATAAAAATAATCCATCAAATCAGAAATTCTTGTGTTTTTACTTTGTTATGCTAAATAATTAAAAAAATAATATTGACATGTGTCTTTTTGTTCAATATAATTAAAAATCATAGATAAGGGCAAGCGGGTGTTAAAAATTATCCTATTTGTTGCTTGTTCTTATCTTTAATGGTCTGATTTTGTCAGGTATAATTTTTATCTTAAGGAGGCTTCCTATGTCAACTACTCATACTTCCAAGAGATTCCTCTCCGGTTTGCTTTCGGTACTTATCTTGCTGTCTGTATTCTCTGTGGGCTTAATTGCATCTATCCAGAATGCACAGGCACGTCAGGGTGACATTGTAATCGGAGAAACTACCTTTGAGTCAACACTCTTTGATTATTACTACGATTCTGAAATGGTAGGCTCTGATATATTACAGGGTGTAGCACAGTCTTACACCAACGAAGCATACCATATGCTCAATAATGCAGCTTCCGATTATTACGAATCATATGGTGTCAAGTACCCTGTGTATTTCGGAAACTTCTACAAGCAGGATGTAAACGCAAAATTCGATTACACCCAGCTTCCTCAGGAGCTTTATAACTTCACATGGACAGCAAACATCTCCAACAGAACTAACTATAACGCAGTTGTTCAGGGTGTATATGCAGATAATCTTATTGACGGTGTTCCTGCTCAGATGACAAATAATGGCTCTGCTGTGAAGGTTCCTTTCTTTGACCCTTCATGGATAGTAAACACAACTGCACAGCAGGCAATGATTGTCAACTTCTCTCTGAATTACGGCGATACCCATATGACTATGCCTTACACAGACGGGGACTCCACAGGTGCAAACACCTTCCGTCTTTATGAGGTTATTACCCCCGGTACAAACTATTATTTCTGTGAGCGCAACTCAGATTGCAACACTCTTGCAGATAACCTGTACGGCACACCCGATAAGGATAAAATCGGTATCCACTTCATTTTTGAAACCTGGGACGATATGCCTGATGCTATGTCAGCCAATATCCTCACACCCTCAGGCTCTATGATGAAGGTACCTCTTACTCTTGATGCTCACAACAGAACATACTGGGCAGTACTTGATATTGACGATTATCCCCAGCTTACAGGTCCCGCAAAGAATATCCAGATGGGTGAGGTGTACGAAAACCTCAACTTCCCCTTTGACATTATCGACAACAACGGTGTTACATACTTCCAGTTCTCCACCCGTGAATATAACCACGATATTAACAATAATATGCAGGATTCCTCAGGCAAGCCCTCCGGTGTTACCACAGGACAGAACAATGTGTATTTCAACGGTGAGGATTGGGCAATAAGAAATACAGGTGTCAGAGACTGGAACTTTGAGGATCAGGACTCTATCCCCGATGAGTGGTCACAGGATAACGATATGGGTGACGGCTTCTTCCCCTTGAATCCCTTCGATCCCGACCCAAGCTCTGAGGGTAACTATGACTATACCTCAAAGCGTGACCTTAAGTATGGTTACGCTGTAAAATATGAGATTCCTTTCACACTTTCCTCAGACGGCTTTGTACTCGACGCTGACGGAAATAAAACTCCCATGAGCTTTGAATTTATGGGTGATGACGATCTGCTTGTATACATTGATGACGAGCTTGTTCTTGATATGGGCGGAGCTCACAAGATGGCAAAGGGTAAGATTGACTTTTCCAAGGGTGAGGCAACAGTTACCACAGGTGCGATCACAAATATCAGCGCAAATGCAAGCTCAATCGATCCTCTGAGTGCAAAGTCCTCATCAACTGCAGGCTATACCGCAGGCAATGTTACCACCTCCAAGGGAATTCTCAAGGAGTTCAAGGACGCGGGTAACACCTACGACCCCACCGAGCTTCACACAATGACTATCTTTTATGTTGAGCGCGGTATGTTCAATGCTAATGCATTTATCCGCTTCAATATGCCTGTAACAACATCGGTACAAGTGGAGAAAAAAGCTGAGTATTCAAATCTTGAGGACACAGATATTGCTGAGTATCAGGATGATGAGTTCTATTATGACTTTACACTGAACACTATCAATGGCAGTTCTATTGATGAATACACAACATCTCTGTGGAACTCAATTACTGTAAAGAAGAATGGAGAAGAAGCAAAGGTTATCAATGCAAGATATGCAATCGGTAATACCTTTACCTTCTCACTTAAAGCAGGGGATGTAGCAGAATTTTCAAACATTCCTTCAAACATCGGATATACTATTACTGAGCACAAGGCAGAGGGCTATTCCCTTGAGAGTATCAGTGCAAAGAATCTCTTAAATGCAGATTCAAAAGAGACGGTACTGGACACAGAGGTTGTAAGCTGTGTAACTAATGAGCGCGAGGCTCTGAAGTTCACATTCCTTAATAGTGCAGATCCCATTCCTACCACTGCTCCTCCCACAACTGTAGCTCCCACAACTGTAGCACCTACAACAGTAGCTCCTACTACAGTGGCACCTACAACAGTACCTCCTACAACTATAGCTCCTACTACTGTAGCACCTACAACTGTACCTCCTACAACTATAGCTCCTACTACTGTAGCACCTACTACTGTAGCGCCTACTACTGTACCACCTACAACAGTGGCACCTACAACAGCAGCACCTATAATGACAGATCCAACAGAGCCACCCACAACAGTGGCACCTACAACAGCAGCACCTACAACAGTGGCTCCTACTACAGCAGCTCCTACTACAGCAGCTCCTATAATGACAGATCCAACAGAGCCGCCTACAACAGTAGCTCCCGCAACTGTAGCTCCCACAACTGTAGCACCTACTACTGTAGAACCCACAACAACGGTTGCTCCTACTACAGCTGAACCTACAACAACAGTTGTAACTGTGCCTGTGACCACACTTCCTGCTCCTACAGAGCAGACAAACGCAGTGGATACCCAGCCTGAAGCACCTGCGGATATCGTAGATACAGGTGAGAATATTATTACTCTCATTGTATTTTCAATTGTTCTCTCAGCAGGGGTTGTGTGCATTATATTCAAAAAGCGTATTGACAAGGTTTCTGAATAATCAAACCAAATAAAAACCAAGACCGCTGATATTACGTCAGCGGTCTTTTGGCGTCTTAATATGAAATTTTAAAATTATCTGTTTACCCCGAACACACCAACTATTATTAGTCCACAGCAGATAAGCTGAGGGATTGACATACTTTCTTTCAGTATCAGCAGTCCTGCCAGCACAGACACAACTGTAATCAGGTTGGAGAAAGAAGCCGACCTTACAGGGGTGATAACAGAGGTTGAGTAGTTATAAAGCATAAAGGCGATGATGGAAGATGCTACGGATAAGTATATAATAGCTCCCCAGAATTCTATGGAGGAAACAGCACTTACAAGTTCTGTGCAGTAGTTTCCTCTTAGTCCAGCCAAAGCAATAGTGTTGAATCCCACTGTACCTACAAGAAACATAATATATGTTCTCTCAAAAGGGGAGTAGTGCTCCGATTCTGTTCGGCTGAGTATATTGAATATTGCTGCACATAAGGTCGCACCAAGTAAAAGCAGAATACCGAACAGCTTGTTCTTTGCTCCATCATCAGACAAAATGCTGATTACAACAATAGCACTCAGTGAAAGCAAAGAAAATAATACTTGTGAAAGGGTAGGCTTTTCCTTGAGAAATATCGTGGAGAGTACAATCACCACTACAGGTACTAAAGAGATAATAACTCCCGACATAGCACTTGAGGTGTTTTCAATTCCGTAAAGCTCAAGAATGAAATACAGTAATGGTTGCGCCAAGGACATCAGCAGTATCCTCTTTTTGGGCTTACCCTTGAAGCTCATCTTTACAATTCCGAACATCCACAGCAGATTCAGTACCGCAAAAGCCACAGTAAACCTCACTGCCAGTATAATCAGAGGATGAGCAAAGCTCAGCGCAACCTTAGAGAAAAGAAAGCTGAAACCGAATATTAAATTTACAATAAGTGCGGCAACACTGCCTTTTATCTGTTTTGATTTATCCGTCATATAATATTACCTGTAAACACAAATAATCAGAAAATCTTGGTTGTCCACTTGGTGCAGTCCCAGACCTCATCCACCACATCAAGGTAGAACTCAGGCTCGTGGCATATAAGCAGTATACTGCCCCTGTATTCCCTCAGTGCACGTTTGAGTTCTTCTTTTGCGTCTACGTCCAGATGGTTTGTAGGCTCGTCCAGAAGCAGTACGTTGGTCTCTTTGTTGATAAGCTTGCAAAGTCTTACTTTTGCCTGCTCACCACCGCTTAATACTCGTACCTGACTTTCAATGTGTTTTGTAGTCAGACCGCATTTTGCAAGGGCGGCTCTTACCTCGTGCTGATTAAAGGAGGGGAAATCCTTCCATATTTCCTCAATGCAGGTAACAGTTTTATCCCCTGTGAATTCCTGCTCAAAGTAACCAACCATCAGGTTGTCGCCTAATTCCACCTTGCCAGAAAGGGGAGGGATGATACCTAAAATACTCTTTAAGAGAGTTGTCTTACCGATACCGTTTGCACCCACCAAGGCTATTTTCTGACCTCTTTCCATATGTATGGTGAGAGGTTTTGACAAAGGCTCATCATAGCCGATTACAAGCTCCTCTGTCTCAAAGATAAACTTACCCGGTGTTCGACCCACTTTGAAGTTAAATTCAGGCTTTGGTTTTTCCTGAGCAAGTTCAATAATATCCATCTTATCAAGGAGCTTTTGTCTGGACATTGCCATATTTCTTGTGGAAACACGTGCCTTGTTTCTTGCCACAAAGTCCTTAAGCTCGCTGATTTCCTGTTGCTGACGTTTGAAAGCCGCCTCAAGCTGAGCCTTTTTCATTGCGTGTACTTCTTCAAAATGATGATAGTCGCCTACATAACGCTCTAGCTTCTGATTCTCCATGTGATAGATTATATTGATAACCTCATTGAGGAAGGGAATATCGTGAGAAATAAGGATAAAGGCATTTTCATAGTCGATGAGATATCTCTTGAGCCAGTTTATATGCTCCTCGTCCAGATAGTTTGTAGGTTCATCAAGAAGCAGAATATCAGGCTTTTCAAGGAGTAGCTTTGCAAGGAGGACCTTAGTCCTCTGACCGCCGCTCAAATCGGTAACATCTCTGTCAAGTCCTAAGTCTGCAAGTCCCAAAGCACGGGCTACTTCCTCCACCTTTGCGTCAATTACATAGAAATCATGGAGGGTCAGGGTGTCCTGAATAGTACCCAGCTCCTCAAGCATTTCTGCCATCGTATCCTCGTCTGCATCTCCTAATTTGTCGCAGATTTCATTCATCTTTTCCTCAAGCTCAAAGAGATAGGAAAAAGCAGATTTCAGCACATCCTCAATGGTCATACCTGATTTAAGAACAGTGTGCTGGTCAAGGTATCCCACACGGACATTCTTTGCCCATTCAATCTTACCCTCATCAGGCATAAGCTTGCCCGTTACAATATTCATAAAGGTGGATTTACCTTCGCCGTTTGCACCGATAAGACCAATGTGCTCACCCTTGAGCAAACGGAAGGAAACATCATCAAAAATTGCTCTGTCGCCAAATCCGTGGGACAGATGTTCAACGTTAAGTATACTCATAATAACTCCTCAAAAATAACATCTCCCGAAAGTATAGCATAAAGAAGTGTTTTTATCAACAGACAGTTCTCCTTTCGATTTCCATCATAGGCTCATCCTCAGGGGGAGCTGTCACCGCAGGTGACTGAGGGAGTACTTGCTTTAAACGGATGATGTGCCAAAGATAGGGCAGGAAACATTTTCTCGTCAAATGGGGCGTGTAATAAATCAAAAGTATCATCATCGCGACGGGCTAAAAATGCTCCACTGGAAGATTCCCCCACAGTGTGGGGGAAATGTCGGCAATGCCGACAAAGGGGGACAGGGGCTGTGAGCCTGTTTACTATACGCCTTGTCACGCTTCGTACACCTTCGTTGTTCCTCGGATTTTTGTAGTGTTCCTCTGATTTCCCTATGCGGATTATAAAAAATCTGCATTAACGGCAAATCAGCCGTCACTCTCAAAAACCGAGGGCTACGGTGCTCAGCGCTTCCTCTTTCGATTCCCATCATCTTATTCGTTCCACAAAAAAACAGCACTCATATTGAGTGCTGTTTTTGTGGAGCGGATGATGGGAATCGAACCCACACGATCAGCTTGGAAGGCTGAAGTTCTACCACTAAACTACATCCGCATATTGCAACGGTAGACATTATATCATAACTACCGCTGCTTTGTCAATTAATTAATTCAAAAATTATTAACTTACTGAGGTTTGTTGCCTTCAATGCGGTAAATATCCTGGTCATCAATGTTGATGTTAGGCAGGATGATGGGCTTGATACCTGCATTTGCTGTGATGGTTGTTACCATAGCTCTTGCATAGGGGTACATAACCTTGAAGCTCTCTGTGTGTATCAGCTCACGTTTTGCATTAGGGTCGTATGCAAAAATACCCACAAGCACAACCTTAACCTTAAGCTTACTGTCATCAGATGTATCTCCAACCTCAACCTCAAGCTCGCCTCTGCATACTGTAGAGGTAGAGTCAGTAGGATACTTTACATTATAAGAAAATTTATTGCCGATTTTAATCTGTACATTAGGGTCAAGTCTGTTCACAAAAACCACATCAGATACAGTGTATGCTTTCAGATCACAACATGCCATAATTATATTCTCCTTTAATAATATGATTTTACACTTAAATTATACCACAACCCATTAAAATTGCAAGTTAGTCAATAAAAAGTTACTGATTTTTAATTTTTTTACTATATTTTGTGAAAAACATCTTGATTTCTGTATATTAATCCTTTATAATATAGAAACACAGTTTAATTCTGTAGATATTTATTTAGGAGATGATTTCAATGAGAACAGAACTTCGCAAGATTCTTGCAGTAGTTATGGTACTCGCACTGGCAGTTTCTATGTTCACTTTCAGCGTTTCCGCTGCAAATGACAATGCTGCTGAAGACTTCATCGTTGCAACTCAGGACGAGGCAACACTTGATGAAGTAACACCTGATGAGCCTGTTACAACACCTGATGTACTTCTTTATGGTGATGTAAACCTTTCAGGTGACATTACTATCAGCGACGCTACTGAGATTCAGAAGGCAGTTGCTGAGCTTATCGTTCTTTCTGAGCTTCAGGCTATTCTTGCTGATGTAGATGCTGACGGCACTATCACAGTTAAGGATGCAACTGAGATTCAGAAGTACATTGCTGAGCTTCCTGTAGACGGTATCACAGGTACAGTTTACGGTGAGGAGACAACAGAGGACGAGAAGCCCGTTGTAACTCCTGATGAGGAGCCCGTTGTTACTCCCGATGAGGAGCCCGTTGTAACTCCCGATGAGGAGCCTGTTGTTACTCCTGATGAGGTTGTAACTCCTGATGAGGAGCCTGTTGTTACTCCCGATGAGGTTGTAACTCCCGATGAGGTTGTAACACCCGACGAGGAGCCCACAACATTCTACACTGTTGCTGGTGAGGCTGGTCTTTGCAATGGCATCAATTGGGATCCCGCACAGAACGTTATGACTTATGATGGCGATGGTACTTGGAGCATCACATTCACAGGTGTTGCTGCAAATACATATCAGTTCAAAGTTGTTCAGGAAGGCGTTTGGGGTAACCCTGACTACAACCTCGAAGGTTTAGCAAACAGCTCAGGTAATGCTTCTATTACTGTTGAGTTTGATAACGCTACTGTTGTTATCGGTTTCGACGGCGAGAAGGCTGTTATCGAGTCTATTGCATAATTACTTATTAATTTAAACATTCAGGAGTTGGCTTTTGCCAGCTCCTTTTTGTTTTGTATAGAGTAGAAAATTTTGAATGAATAAACAAAAGACCCCACAAAAGTGGAGTCTTTTATTCTGGCTGGGCTGGCGGGGTTCGAACCCACGAGTGACGGAGTCAAAGTCCGTTGCCTTACCGCTTGGCTACAGCCCAATATCTGTTTGCAGTTATTTGCAACTTATATATTTTACCACGACAACAGAAAAAAATCAACATAAATATCAGTAAATGTTTTCGCTATCTGTATATTCGGCTTCTTGAATCTCCTTGTAATATATGGTAAAATTCTTTTTGTTTTGTAATTTTAGTAAAAGATTCTGTATCTGAGCAGAATAGTTAGGGGAGAAGGAGTATGATGTTATGACAGAAAAACGAAGCAGTTTTACAGGTAAAATCGGCTTTGTCCTTGCGGCGGCTGGTTCTGCTGTGGGGCTTGGCAACATCTGGAGGTTTCCATACCTTGCAGCTAAGTACGGCGGTGGTATATTCCTGCTGGTTTATCTTATACTTGCGGTAACCTTCGGCTTTGCTCTTATGTGCGGAGAGGTTGCATTAGGCAGAAAAACAGGTAAAAGTGCCATTGGAGCATTTACAAGCCTTAATAAAAAATACAAGTTTATCGGCGTTCTTGCGTCCGTTGTACCTGTGTTGATTCTGCCTTATTATTCTGTTATCGGCGGATGGGTAACGAAGTACCTTGCAGTGTTTGTATCAGGCGGAATGATTCAGGCTGCACAGGACGGATACTTTGAGAGCTATATCGAAAGCCCATTTGAGCCTATAGGATGGTTTCTGCTGTTTATGGGACTTACTGCTTTGGTGGTGCTTTTCGGTGTAGAAAAGGGTGTAGAAAAGGTTAGCAAGCTTATGATGCCCGTCCTTGTTGTTCTTACCATCGGAATTGCCGTGTATTCGCTTTTTATGCCCGGTGCCATAGACGGACTTGTTTACTATGTAAAGCCCGATTTCAGCAAATTCTCGGCGACTACAGTGCTGGCAGCAATGGGACAGCTTTTCTACTCAATGTCTCTTGCAATGGGAATCATGATAACCTACGGCTCCTATATGAAGAAGGATGTCAGCATTGAGTCTGCAGTAGGTCAGATTGAGATTTTTGATACAGGTATCGCCTTTTTTGCAGGACTTATGATTATCCCTGCAGTTTTCTCCTTTTCAGGGGGAGATGATGCAGCCCTTGGCAAAGGCCCCGGACTTATGTTTGTAACTCTTCCAAAGGTGTTTAATAGTATTGGTGGGGTAGGAGGCTCTATAGTAGGAACACTGTTTTTCCTGCTGGTGCTTTTTGCAGCATTGACATCTTCAATATCTCTTATGGAAACCGTAGTTTCTATATTCAGAGATAAGTTTGGGTGGAGCAGAAAGCTTACCTGCTTACTTGTCTTTATCGGCTGTTTTCTCCTTGGTCTGCCCTCATCCTTAGGATTCGGAGTGCTCAAAGATATCTCTGTTGCGGGACTTACAATCCTCGATATGTTCGACTTCCTCACCAACAGTATTCTTATGCCTGTTGTAGCCTTCCTTACCTGTATCTTCATAGGTTATGTTGTGAAGCCTCAGATGCTCATTGATGAGGTAGAGTCAAGCGGCAAATTCACAAGAAAGAAGCTCTTTGTGGTAATGATAAAGTACATCGCCCCTGTGTGTATCGTGCTGATTCTCATTTCTTCAATCCTTGATATATTAGGCATCGCAAAAATCTGATATAAACGTAAAAAACTCCCTTATCCATAGGATAGGGGAGTTATTGTCTGTGGCAATATAGGAAGGGAAGATTAATTACTTTGAAAACAAAAAGACCTGAACTGCTGTTCAGATCTTCATGGTGATCCATCGGAGATTCGAACTCCGGACACCTTGATTAAAAGTCAAGTGCTCTGCCAACTGAGCTAATGGATCAAGTGGGGTGGCTAGCCGGATTCGAACCGGCGGTCTCCAGGGCCACAACCTGGCGCTTTAACCAA
>JAZSLX010000004.1:0-3382 GCA_045535605.1 Ruminococcus sp. | reverse complement strand
CGCGACTATGACCTTGTTCAGGAAACTGAAAAGAAATACTTCCGCCGTGAGATTACATGGAGTGTCTTTGATGAAAAGGCAAACCGATTTGCAAATGCCCTCATGGCAAGAGGTATCAAAAAAGGCGACAAGGTTGCAATTCTTCTGATGAACTGCATTGAGTGGCTTCCCATTTACTTCGGTATTCTTAAGACAGGTGCTCTGGCTGTTCCCCTTAACTTCAGATATGCAAGCGATGAGATTGACTACTGCCTGAATCTTGCTGAGTGTGATGCACTTGTATTCGGCCCTGAGTTTATCGGTCGAGTTGAAGATATTGTAGAAAGCATCAGCAAAAACCGCTTACTGATATACGCAGGCGGTCAGGGCTGTCCTACATTTGCAGAGGACTACAACGATATGACTATGGAGTGTTCATCCCAGTCCCCAGCTGTGCCTCTGACAGAAGATGACTTTGCAGCTATCTACTTCTCCTCAGGTACAACAGGTTTCCCCAAGGCTATTCTCCACAAGCACAGAAGCCTTACCCATTCCTGTAAGGTAGAGCAGAATCACCACAGCCAGACAAAGGATGACGTGTTCCTGTGCATTCCTCCCCTGTATCACACAGGTGCTAAGATGCATTGGTTCGGAAGTCTCCTCTCAGGCTCAAAAGCAGTTCTCCTCAAGGGTACAAGACCCGAATATGTATTTGATGCCGTTTCCAAGGAGAAGTGCACTATAGTATGGCTTCTTGTTCCTTGGGCACAGGATATACTCAACGCAATGGACTCAGGTGCTCTTAACCCCAACGACTACGAGCTTTCTCAGTGGAGGCTTATGCACATCGGTGCTCAGCCTGTTCCTATGAGCCTTATCAAGCGTTGGAAGGAATACTTCCCCGACCATCAGTACGACACAAACTACGGTCTTTCCGAGTCAATCGGCCCCGGCTGTGTTCACCTTGGAGTTGAGAACATCCACAAGGTTGGTGCTATCGGCAAACCCGGCTTTGGCTGGGAGGTTAAGATTGTAAACGAGAACAATCAGCCTGTAGAGCAAGGCGAGGTCGGCGAGCTTTGCGTAAAGGGTCCCGGCGTTATGACCTGTTACTACAATGACGAGGTAGCGACATCCGCTTCTATCAAGGACGGTTGGCTGTATACAGGTGATATGGCTAAAGAGGACGAGGACGGCTTCATCTTCCTTGTTGACCGTAAAAAGGATGTTATTATCTCAGGCGGTGAAAACCTCTACCCTGTTCAGATTGAGGACTTCCTCAGAGGTCACAAGTCTATCAATGACGTTGCAGTTATCGGTCTGCCCGATGAGCGACTTGGCGAGATTGCGGCGGCAATCATTGAGCTTAAAGAGGGCTTTACTGCTACAGAGGATGAGATAAACGAATTCTGCAAGGGTATGCCCAGATACAAGCGACCCCACAGAATTATCTTTGCCAAAGTTCCCCGCAATCCAACAGGCAAGATTGAAAAGCCCAAGCTCCGCGAGATGTACGGTGCTGATAAGCTTGTTGACGCACAGAACAAGTCTTAATTTTATAAAATGTAAAAACAAGGTGTGAGGTTTTCCGTAAAATTATCGTCTATATAAAGGAAAGCTCACACCTTTATTTTAATTTTTCAGGAGGTTATATTATGAAAAAGGTTATTTCTCTTTTACTGGCAATGGTAATGCTTCTTGGTATGAGCATTGTTTGCACATCTGCCTATACCCTGCCTGAGGGCTTTGCAGTATCCTCTGAAGAAGGTGCCGCATTTGACTCCATAGAGGGTGAAGTTATTGGCTATGTTGGCGATGCTGACAACTCAGGCGATGTTACAATCAAGGACGCAACTGCCATTCAGAAGCACATTGCACAGCTTGTGACAATTGATAAAAACGCACAACTTCTTGCAGATGTAGATTTTTCATCTGACATCACCATCAAGGACGCAACTGCTATTCAGAAGTGGATTGCAAAAATCGCTGTTGACGCACCTGTATATCACCTGCTTTACAAGGGTGAGGCTCAGGAGGAATACAGCATTGTTGGTGAGTGGTTTATAGAGGAGGATTTAGCAGAGGTTATCAACTCAACTCTTCCCCTTTATACAGACGACCCACTGCTTCTTGAGTATGTAAACATTTCTACCTTCCCTGTAAAAACTATTTTCTCCTTCGAAGAGAACGGCACACTTACAACTTACTACGATGAAACAACTCTTCAGGACAGCTTTGTTCTTGTAAAAAAAGAGCTTGAAGGTGATCTTGCAAACTATCTGGTTGCAATGATAAAAGCCGAGTACGGTTTCACAATGAGTGTTCAACAGATTTTAGGAACACTGGGCTACAGCTCAATGTCAGAATTAGTTGACGAGATGTTCCCCATGGATATTATTAACGAACTTACAGCTCCCCAGACCGGCCCCTACGAAATCAAAGACAACAACAAAATTTATACAAGCGATGAGAATGGTGAAATCGACTACGATTACTATGTATTCTTCACCCTTACCGAGGACACACTTACAATCATAAGTGCAAATGGTGACTTTGATTCTTTCATTTTAACAAAAGTTAAATAAACACTGATACATACAAAAAGGCTGATGCACAAAACGTACATCAGCCTTTATTTGAATAATTATCAATTCTTTACTCTTGTTTCGCAGTATTTGCAACGAAGAATGTTCTTCTCTTTATCCACGCACTTGAATGCCTGAGGGAGCTCCTGCTCTGTGTGAGTAATGCACTTGGGATTCTGGCAGGTGTGTGCACCGTTGGCATCATCACTGATGGGCTTGGGACGTACTGCGTCTGCACTGATTCCCTGCTTTGCCTGTGACAGAAGCTTGAGTATAAGTGCCATACGCATATACTTGCCGTTTAAAACCTGCTTGAAATAACAAGCACGGCTGTCATAGTCCACCTCTACAGAAATCTCGTTTACTCTGGGCAGGGGATGCATAACAATCATATCGGATTTAGCAGACTCAAGCTTATCCGCTGTGAGGATGTAGCTGTCCTTAAGACGCTCATACTCTGCTTTATCCTCAAATCTCTCACCCTGAACACGGGTCATATAGAGGATATCAAGTGCAGGCATCGCCTCTTCAAGGCTATCGCACTCTACATATTCAATGCCGTTTTTCTCCAGCACCTCATACACAAGGTAGCTGGGAATTCTTAATTCCTTAGGAGCAATAAACACAAACTTAACACCCTTATAGCGGGACAGAGCTGTACACAGTGAATGTACTGTTCTGCCGTACTTAAGGTCACCGCAGAAGCCAACTGTCAGGTGAGAAAAATCACCTTTCTCACGTCTGATTGTAAGCAAATCGGCAAGTGTCTGGGTTGGATGGTTGTGTCCGCCGTCGCCTGCGTTGATAACAGGCACAAC
>JAZSLX010000051.1:0-5661 GCA_045535605.1 Ruminococcus sp. | reverse complement strand
ATGTAACAGTTCTTGCAACCTGGACAGTCCGTCTTATTTACGTAACAGTTACAGTAAACAACGGTAAAATTACATCAGCTTTCGCAACAAACGAAGCAGGTCAGAACCGAGCATACAAGGAAACTCATGCTATTGCAGATGTAGCAGCAGAGGGAATGAAGTTTGCATACTGGATTGACGGAAACGGCAACATCAAGAGCTATAAGGCTGATTACAAGTTCTATCCCACAGAGGATATAGAGCTTACAGCAGTATATGTAGAAGATGATGGGGTTGTAACAGAGCAGGTACTGGTAGGAATCGCAGCAGATAACAGCACAGACGGCGACAGAATTACCTGGATTATGTCTTGGTATGTTCCTGAAGAGGTTGGTACATTCACAGCCGGCGGTGTTCTCCTTGTTGAAACTAAGAACTACAACGAAGCAACCTTCGTTGTTGGTACAACAGACGGTAACGTAACACAGGCTGCTCCTAATGCTGCACAGAGTGCAGACCAGGCAGGTTACGGCGCTAACAAGGGTATGAGCTATGCCGGTACAACATGGTACGGTCGAGCATGGGTGCAGTACAAAGATGCTGTAACAGGCGAGCTCCGGACTGTTTACTCCGATATGATTGAGTGTACAAAGTAACTCTGAAATCTAAATGTTTCATGATTATATCCCTGTCGAATATTCGGCAGGGATATATTAATGGGTAAAAAGATTGCAATACCTTGTGAAGTGTGATATCATTATGGATATATTTATAGTTGGTGAATTATGCTATTAATTCAGTTGATACAGTTAGATTAGGTGGATTTGTTATGATAAAAACATCATCAATAGAACAAGCGGTGCAAAGAGGGCACTTTGTAATCAATCCTCATGGTGTCAGTATGTGGCCTATGATAAGAAACGGTAAGGATTCTGTGCTTATAGAGCCTGTGGAGGGACGGCTTCAGAAATACGATATTCCTCTTTATAAGGACAGACGTGGCAGATATGTTATCCACAGGATAATTGAGGTTACCGATACAGGATATGTAATCTGCGGTGACGGTTTGTTTGAAAAGGAATATGATATAACAGACGCAAACATCATCGGTATAGTAGCTGGTTTTTTCAGAAAGGAAAAGTTTATCCCCTGTACATCCAGAGGTTATATGAGATATGTTAAATTTTGGGTAGGCATGATGTTTATGCGTAAGCCCATAATCATCGTTGTGAGAAAATACAGAGCAGCCAAAGCCCGCATAAAAGAATATTGCAGGAGAATAATAAAGGGTAAGAATCATTATAATAATAAAAGCAAATAAGAGTTTTATACACAGCCGATAGGAGTTTTACTTCTATCGGTTTTTTGATTTTACTGCACGATAAATCTTGCATATGTTGATAGCAAAAAAAGACAACCTTGCTAAATTTGTGAAACAGAAGATAAAAACACGCCATAATTTCAGGTGAAAAAAATAGGAATTAGGTTGTAAACTTCCTCTTATTTTGCTAAAATTTCCTTAGGCTTTTGAAATTAACCTAAGGAGGAGTTATCCATGATGAAAAAGAGATTACTTAGTCTGATAATGGTTTTGTGCATGATTGTATCAGTTTTTGCTGTTCCTGCAGTTTCTGCTGCGCAGGTTGAAACCGCACAAATTTCCGCAAAGACAGAAATTGCACAGACAGGTGCAAATTATGGATTGGCAAAAAATATCCAGGATGGTAATATCCTGCACTGCTTTAACTGGAAATATAACGACATTAAGGCAGAACTCAAGAATATTGCTGAGGCTGGTTTTACTTCAGTTCAGACTTCTCCTGCACAGCCCGGAGGTTCAGGGGCATGGTACTGGCTGTATCAGCCCTACGGCTTTTATGTAGGCACAAATCCCCTTGGTTCAAAGGCTGACCTGCAGTCCTTGTGTCAGGAGGCTGATAAATATGGTATTAAGGTTGTTGTTGACGTAGTTGCAAACCACCTCAACGGCGATACAGGCAGAGTACAGTCCGACCTTCAGGACGGTCAGTACTGGCACAATTATGGCTCTGTTTCAAACTGGGCAGACCGTTATCAGGTTGTTAATGGTGAAATCGGTATGCGCGATCTTAATTCTGAGCATTCATACGTTCAGAAGGTAGTTGCAAATTATATCAATGAGCTGAAGGGTATAGGCGTTGACGGTATCCGTTGGGATGCTGCAAAGCACATCGCACTTCCCTCTGAGAACTGTAATTTCTGGCCTGCTGTTACAAGTCAGGGTCTCTATCATTACGGTGAAATCCTCGTAGGTCCTGACGACAGAGGCTCAGGCAACGAGCACCTTATGAAGGAGTACACAAATTATATGACTGTTACTGACAGCTCCTACGGCGCAGATCTGAGAAATGCCTTTGCAGGCGGCGGTGTTCCTTCTTCTTACGGCAACTGGTCTAACAGAGGCATTGCTGCAAATAAGCTCATCTACTGGGGCGAAAGCCACGATACATGGTCAAACGGACATGATTGGGGCTTCTCCAACGGAATGAGCCAGAACGTTATTGACAGAGCTTACGCTGTTGCTGCTTCACGAAACGGCACAAACGCTCTTTACTTCTCCCGTCCCGGATCTGCTGACAAGGACAGCATCCATTCAGGTCAGAAGGGTAGCACATCCTTCAAGAACGCAGAGGTTGCTGCTGTTAATCAGCTCAAGAATGCCTGTGTAGGCGAAAAGGACTACTACACCACAGCAAACAACTGTGCAGTTGTCTGCCGTGAAAGCGGTGCAGTTATCGTTGCAGGCTCAGGCGGAAACTTCTCTGTAAATGTTCCCAACGGCGGCGGTACAACCAAACCCGGCACATATAAAGACCTTGTTTCAGGTTCTACCTGGACAGTAACTTCCTCTAACATCTCTGGTCAGATTGGATCTTCAGGTATTGCTGTTCTTCTCAATGCAACAGTAAAGCCTGCAGGCCCCAGTGCAACTGTTACTCCCGGCTCTCAGACCTATAAGACAGATTCACTTGCACTTACTCTCAACTACTCCGATGCAACAAGCGGTCAGTATTCCATTGACGGCGGTGCATATCAGAGCTTCTCAAACGGTCAGAAGATTACAATCGGTGCAGGCTTAGCTTACGGCACAAAGACAACTGTTTCTGTTAAGGCTTCCAATGGTTCAACTACCTCTGATGCAGAGACTTACACATATACAAAGGCTGATCCTACTGCTACAGGTATCTACTTTGATAACAGCCAGAAAAACTGGAACGAGGTATACTGCTACATCTACAAGGATGGCAATAACGCTCCTGCACAGTGGCCCGGAACAAAGATGACAAAGGAAAGCGGTAACATCTGGTCTTTCGAGCCTCCTTCAGGCTATGATAACTGCTTTGTTCTCTTTACTGATAACAACGGTAATCAGGTTCCCGGCGCAAACGAGTCAGGTCTTGAGTATAACGGCTCTCCCAAAATCTATAAGAATGGTTCATGGGAGGATTACGCTCCTGTTCCCCCTGTTACAAGACCCACACAGCCTGTTACAGTTCCTACAACAAAGACTGAGCCTACAGAGGAAGATACAATTGCTCCTCCTACTGTTGTACCCGGTCCTGATTCATTTATTGTTCTGGGTGATGTAGACGGCAATGAGATTGTAAACATCAAGGACGCAACTCTTGTTCAGAAATATATTGCAGGTCTTATCATTATGAATAAGACAGAAAAGAACGCAGGCGATGTTGACAGAGACGGCGACGTTACTATCAAGGACGCAACACTGCTTCAGAAGTATGTTGCAGAAACACTCTCAGAAACTCTCATCGGTACAAAGATTTATGGTAACGGTGGTGGTTATTCAGACCCTGTAATTCCCACAGAGCCTGACCCCACAGAGGCAACTGAGCCTGATTTTGACAACAGCAATACAATCGACCTGACCAAGCTTGGCGGTAAGGTTGTTGCACTGAAGAACAATGGCTTCTCTACACCCTATGCATATGCTTGGAAATCCTCAGGCGAGACAGTTATGAGCTGGCCCGGTGAGGCAATGAAAAAACTTAACTCAACATACTATTATGCGGTTGTGCCAGAGGGCTGTGATAAGATTATCTTCTCTAACAATGGCGGTAATCAGTCTTCAGACCTGAGCATTCCCTCAGATTATGCAATCTTCAACGGTGCAAACGGACAGTGGGAGGACACACTCTCTGATGTTGCAGATGTAAGAAAATTCCCCATTAACAGCACAGGCAACAGCAATAATAACAATAACAACACAAACAGAGATGGATATATTTACGTTAAGGACAATGCAAACTGGGGTAATGTATACTGCCATTCATGGGGTTCTGACGGCTCAGGCACAAGCTGGCCCGGAACACAGATGGAGTCCTTCGGCAATGGTATTTACGGCATAAAGCTTCCCTCAGGTCACACAGGTGTTGTGTTCAATAACGGAAGCGGCACCCAGACAAGCGATCTTTCTGTTGAAATGGGCAAGGCATACAATAATCAGTCCAATCAGTGGGAGCCTTGTAACTAAGATTAATTTGTTCATGTAATTTCTTCCAAAATATAAACAGGCCGACTTCTTTTCAGGAGTCGGCTTGTTTTATTTTGCTTATAGGTTTGTTGATTTTAAGGAAAACAGGGGATATAATAACTAAGTAATTTATATTCAAAGAGATGATAAGATGTTTGAGCTTATAAACCTTGCAGGTGATACCTACTGTTATACAATGCCTACCAACGTAGGTTTTTATGTAACTGCAGAAAAGAAAGTATATATAATAGATACAGGTGTCAACGAAAAATCCGCAAGGAGAATTCTTGATGCTGTCAAGGCACAGGGCTGGAATATAAAAGCCGTGATACTTACCCATGCACATACAGACCATGCAGGAGGCTGCAAGTATATTGTTGAAACAACAGGGGTTACTGCCTATGCAACTGGGGCAGAGCGGATATTTGTGGAGAATCCCGATCTGGAGCCTGCGGTTGTTTATGGTGCTTTTCCCTGCAGGGATTTCAGAGGGAAGTTTATGAATACCCCTGCCTGCAAGGTGGCTGATATTAAGGAGCTGATACTCCCGAAGGGAATGGAGATTTTTCACCTGCCCGGACACTTTGCTGATATGATTGGAGTGAAAACTCCTGACGATGTTTATTTTTTGGCAGATGCAGTTATAAGTGATAAAACCCTTGAAAGTTGTCCCATGAGTTATATTTTTGATTTACAGAGTCAGTATGAAACACTGGAGGATATAATGAAGTACGACGGCAAGCTGAGTGTGCCCTCCCACGCAGAGCCTACAAGGGAGATTGCAAAGCTTGCTCAGATTAATATTAATAGTCTCAATAAGGTGAACAGCGCGATTCTTCACTTGCTTGAAAATCCTATGTCTGTAGAGGATTTGGCAGACAGGCTTATGACAATGTGGAATCTGCCTGTAAATTATACTCAGTATGTATTGACCTGTTCAGGTGTCAAGGGTTGCCTTACCTACTTAAGACATAAAGAGCTTGTGGACTATCAATTTGCAGGGAACAGAATGCTGTGGAAAAAGGCTTAAAATAATATAAAAACAATAAAAACACTGGACTTTCATAGTACCCTGTGCTATAATTATCAGGCTTTAAAGAAAACGTGGGTGTAGCTCAGCTGGTTAGAGTACTTGCTTGACATGCAAGGGG
>JAZSLX010000056.1:0-12888 GCA_045535605.1 Ruminococcus sp. | reverse complement strand
TTTCTTCCTGAAGCACCATTGCCGCACGCATTGACTCGTGAACAGGTGCTTCTACAATAAGCTCATCGTGTACCTGCAGGATAAGTCGGGCTTCCATACCTTCAGCACGGAGTCTCTCATCAACACGTACCATTGCAATCTTGATGATATCTGCAGCAGTGCCCTGAATAGGCATATTTCGGGCAACACGCTCGCCGAAGGAACGGGTTATATGATTAGTAGCCGAAAGCTCAGGCAGGTAACGTCTGCGTCCGAATACGGTCTCAACGTAGCCTGTGAGCCTTGCATTCTCAATAACGTTCTTCATATATGAGTCTACACCTGAGTAGTGCTCAAGATAGTTTTTAATATACTCCGAAGCCTCGCGGTTTGTTACGCCGATATCCTTTGCAAGAGAAAAAGCACCGATACCATAGACAATACCGAAGTTTACAGCCTTTGCACGGCTACGCATAACGGGTGTCACCATATTGACAGGCATACGGAAAACCTCAGAAGCGGTAACTGTGTGGATATCGGTATTATCAAGGAAAGCTCTGCGCATATTGTCGTCCTTTGCAATATCCGCAAGAACTCTTAATTCTATCTGAGAATAATCAGCATCGACAAGGACACATCCCTCACGGGCAACAAAGAACTTCCTCAGCTCTCTGCCAAGCTCGGTTCTGACAGGGATATTCTGCAGGTTAGGCTCTGTGGAGCTGATTCTGCCTGTACGGGTTTCTTTCTGGTTAAAGCTTGAGTGAATTCTGCCGTCATCTGCAATATCCTTTAAAAGTCCGTCACAGTAGGTAGACTTAAGCTTTGCATAGGTTCTGTATTCCAGAATAAGACCGACTACAGGATGGTAATTGCGAAGTCCCTCAAGGACATCTGCGTTTGTGGAATATCCGCTCTTTGTCTTTTTCTTTGCAGGGAGACCGAGTTTCTCAAAGAGGGCCACACCAAGCTGTTTTGGAGAATTTATATTGAACTCATAACCTACGCTATTGTAAATTTCCTGCTCAAAGTTTTTAAGCCTTTCGCCGATATATTCGCCGTAGGTTTCAATGCCCTGACGGTCTACCTGAAAACCGATGTTCTCCATTCTTGCAAGTACCTTTGCAAGGGGTATCTCTATAGTATCAAGAAGCTCTTTCTGATTCTTTTCTTCTATTTCTTTTTGAAGTTTCTTAGAAAGCTCAGGCAGTGCACAGTAAGCAGGGTCAACACCCTCGCCCTCTACATCAGGCACAGACACTCTGTACTCAGCACAAAGACGCTCAGGAGAATAATCGGTTGAGGAGGGATTGAGCAGATACGCACCTAAAGACACATCAAACTGCACTAAATCCATTTGTATACCCTTTTTTTCTGCATAGGCATAAACAGGCTTGCTGTCATAAAAAGCTTTCTTCTGAGAGGATTTGAGGTAATTACAGAAAACTTCTTCACCCTCTGTGACAAAAACAAGCTTTTTGGTATAAATACACAGACGTGAAAACTCACCATCTATAAACTCTGCATCTGCAACGGCATCCTCTGAAAATACAATCTCTTCTGCGGTGTTTACTGTTTTAACCTTCACCGCAAGCACATCTGTATTCTCGTCAGTATGAGTTATAGTTACCTCGTGAAGTCCGAACTTGTCAATGAGTTTGAAAAGCTCAAGGCGCGCCATATATCTTGCCGCCGCTTCAGGGTCGGTCATCTCTACCCTGTAATTTTCGAGTTCTGTATCAATGGGAACTTCCCTGTAAATCTCGCCCAACATACGGCTGAGATATGCATTCTCTCTATCTGCAATGAGTTTCTTCCTGACAGTTTCTCTTATGTCTGCAGAATCTATATTCTCGTACACACCGTCAAGGTTTCCGAATTTGCTTATAAGATCACAGGCACCCTTGGGGCCGATACCTGCCACACCGGGTATATTATCAGAGCTGTCACCCTGCAGAGCCTTAATATCAATAAGACGCACAGGCACAACCCCATATTCTTCCATAACCTTTTCTTTATCGTAAATCACCGCAGTAGGACTACCCTGCTTTGTTGCCGCAAGGCGGACTGTTACCTTATCGGACACAAGCTGGAGCGAATCCCTGTCTCCTGTTGCAATAACACATTCGTTGCCGCTTTCTTCGCACACACGGGCAAAGGTACCTAAGATATCGTCAGCCTCATATCCCTCACAGGAAACAAGCTTATATCCTAAAAGCACAAGAAGTTCTTTGAGAGGCTCCACCTGAGAAGCCAGCTCCTCAGGCATACCTTTGCGGGTTGCCTTGTAACCGATATACGCCTTATGGCGGAAGGTAGGTGCTCTCAGGTCAAAAGCAATAGCAACACCGTCAGGTGTGGTGTCTGCCTTGATTTTCTCAAGCATTGTAAGAAATCCGTAAATGGCATGAGTATACTGTCCGTCCTTTGTGGTAAGAGGGCGGATTCCGTAATAGGCCCGGTTGAGTATACTGTTGCCGTCAACTGCTAATAATCTCATAATTTATACATCACATCCACTGTTTTCCCGTTTCTTTTGTATACACGGGGTACACGCTTAGAAACAGCACATACAATCTCGTAGTTTATAGTTCCTGCAAAATTTGCAAGCTCACTTGCTGTAGGGGTGTTATTCTCTCCGTTTGAGAAAAGTGCAACCTCATCGCCAATTTTAACATCCTCAATATCGGTAACATCAACAACTGTCTGGTCCATACATACTCTGCCAAGTATCTTTGCTTTTTTGCCCTTTATAGTCATATAACCATCCTTTGAAAGGCAACGGAAATACCCGTCTGCGTAACCCACAGGCACAGTTGCAACTGTCATATCCCGCTCTGCGGTAAAGGTCCTGCCATAGCTGACTGTTGAGCCTTTTCTGAGCTTCTTCACAAATGCCACGGTAGACTTGAAGGACATAGCAGGAATCAGCTCTATTGCAGAATCAAGAGCAGGATTGGGAGCAAGTCCGTAAAGGATAATACCTGCACGAACCATAGAAAGATAAGAGTCCTTATAGTATTCAACTGCGCCGCTGTTTGCGTGGTGAACAAGAGAGAAAGTAATTCCTTTGTCTGAGAGTATTTTCACTGTATATTCAAAAGCTTTAAGCTGAGTAAGTGTATACTCCCTGCCTTCTTCACCCTCATCGGACACAGCAAAGTGAGCCATTATACCGCAGGGCTTCAGCCCCTCAAGGGCACACGCCTGTGCAATCTCGTCAACAGAAGCATTATCCTCAGGAAAGCTCTGGCACATAAAGCCGATTCGGCTCATTCCTGTGTCAATCTTGATGTGAACATCGAGGGTTACTCCCGCCTTTACAGCCTCCGCAGACAGTGCCTGTGCATAATCAAGCCCATACACCGCCTGGGTAATATTATTCTCTGCCAGAACCTTTGCAAGAGATACAGGGGTGTAGCCTAAGATGAGCACAGGCTCTTTAATACCATGTTCTCTGAGTTCCAGAGCCTCGTCAATATTGGAAACAGCAAAGAAGTCAGCACCAAGCTCAGAGTAAAGCTTTGTAAGCTTTACCGCTCCGTGACCGTAGCCGTCTGCTTTGACAACACAGCAGATTTTAGTATCCCCGATATGTGCTTTGATTGCCCTGAAGTTATGCTCAACAGCATCAAGGTCAATCTCTGCCCATGTACGTTTTATTATATCCAATTCCATGTCTATTCCTCCTGACCAAACATTATCAGAGTGACAGATAAATCAAAAAATATATACCTATGATAATTATATTACTAAGAGGTAAATAAATCAATATTTTCAGAAAATTAAAAGCCCTCTCCAAAAAAGGAGAAGGCATAATTTATATATTATTCTTCTGAAGTTTTCTGCGAGATAAAAGGATGTATATTCCCACACCGATTAAGGTGAGAAGACTTATCCACTGAGAGGTAGAAAGAAATAAGAAATGTCCCCTCACAGCGTCTCCTCTGAAAAACTCAAGAGTAAATCTGAGCACTGCATATACAGCAAGGTAAACCGCCATAAGTCTGCCCTGTACTTTACCTCTGAGAAAAAGCACAAGGAGAACAGAAAACAGCACAAGAAGCAGTGAAGCCTCCAGAAGCTGTACAGGAAAACGGGGTATCAACTCACACTCACCTGAGTTCAAGACTCTGCCCTGTATTCCATGCTCCCACTCTACACCATAGCAACAGCCTGCAAAAAAACAGCCTATCCTGCCAAAGGCGTGAAAAAGAGGAATGACCACTGCAAAAACATCAGCAAAGAGTCCTATGGGATGCTTTTTGTGGCGAATCCAGATAAAACCTGCAAGAAGTCCTCCGTATAGTCCGCCGTAAAAAACCATTCCGCTTGAAATATCAAGAATGTATCTTATAAACTCTCTTGTTGTGTCAAAGGTGCTGTAAAGGGAAAAAGCAGAGATTATATCCCCTATGCGGGTAATGGTATACAGAAGATGTGCTCCGATAAAAAGCCCCAGACCCGACACAACTGCAGTTATAAACAGGTCGTAAATATCAACAGCTTTTTTCTTTGCAAGTATGAAAGCAACTGCACCTGAAATAAAAAAACCAAGCAAAGACACAAGTCCGTACACAGGTACTTCCAAGCCGAAAATGTGAAGATAAGGATACATAGGCTTATCTCCTGCTGTCGAGGAAGCTTTGCAGGATAACCGTTGCGGCTACCTCGTCAATTACGGCTTTGCGTTTTTTGCCACGGGTGTTTGTATCGTTTAAATATCCGTGAGCTGTAATTGTGGTGCAACGTTCATCCCAGAGGACGGTTTCTATACCGAGCTCTGTTGATAATTCCTGTGCAAAAGCACGGGCGTTAGCGGCGCTTTCCCCTTCAGAGCCGTCCATATTACGGGGAAGTCCCACAACAATAAGCTCTGCTTTTATCTCTCTTGCTTTTTCTGCAACCTTCTGCAAAAGCACTTCTCTGCGTTTTTCGCTGATAACAGCCACAGGAGAAGCAAGGTATTCTGTTTTATCCGAAGCAGCAATGCCTGTTCTGGCTTTGCCCAAATCCACAGCCATAATAACCATATCAAACCTCAGTATTATTCATATTCAGGATAAATTGTAATCACCGATAAATTCGCTGATTCCTCTGTTGCTATTGATTCATTGTTGACAGCCACACCTGTAAGCTGCTCGTTTGCCATTGAGATACAGGTGAATATTGCATAATCACCGCTATAGAAAAGATTTTCTTTGGCAGTCTCAAAATCAAGGTAATAGGGGTCTATATAGAGATAAACAGCCTCATCACCTTCCTGTGCTGCCTGCGCAATAGCCAGAGCAATACGGCTCAGGTTGTCATCATCAAAGCCTGTGACGGTAACTGCGTTGTGCGCATAAAAGCTCATATTATCCGAGTTACACTCAGGTATGAAAATATTGAAATTCATTGCAACCCCTGAACCTGACCCACAGACCTCTTCTGAGGTTAAATCCCAGTATAGAGGTGCTATTGAGCGTTCCTTGAGGATTTGCTCAGTTGTAATATTAAAATCATCGTAAGAAGGACCTTTCTCTCCGCCATCGTTCCAGGTTGCGTCCAGATAATACCAGTTATCACCAAGGCGGACACTGTTCCACATATGCAGTTCATTATCTCCTCTGCCGTATACATAGTAGCCTTCAACGCCTACAAGGCTGAGCATAAGCTGAACAGCACGGGTATAGCCCTCACACACAGCAACACCGTCCACAATAGCCCCAAGGCTCGTGTAGATATCAGGCATTTCCTGTGCACGGGTAGACTCATCTGCGTACTCACATCTTTCAAGGAGTCTGTCATGAATGAAAAGCTCCCTGTCAAACTCGCTGAGATTACCGGGCATACCTGAGAAAAATTCTCTGAGCTCTGCGTACATCTCCTTTGCGCAGTCACTCACCTGCTGAGCACTCATAAATGATGAAAGTATCAGATGCGTTGAGCCTGATGTATTATAATAGGAAAAGGAGCTATCTATCCAGAACACTTCAGGGTGGTCAAAGTTAAAAGCAGAAATAATCAGGTGAAGCTCTGCCTCAGTAAATTTTGTTTTATCAACATTAACAGGCAGAATACTATATAAATTCTTCTCTGCCTTCTGAGAAATGTAGAACACACTATCCTCTAAAAGTCTGTAAAACTTACGCTGTGCGTCACTTTCAAGGCTTTCATAACCTTTAGTAAGCTCAATACTGTTGTACAAATCCGTGTTGAAATCAAGCACCTGCACATCTACCCTGTCATAGCCCTTTACATTTTCAGGTATGGTAGGGTCGGTCTGCACTGCTGTAGCATCAGGCTTCATAGTTATTGAATTGTCACTTGGTGCACAACCGAAAATGGACAGAACAACCACCAAGGTAAGTAAAAGAGCAATAACCTGTTTTTTCATATACACTCCTGAATTTCTGATGGAAATAAAGGGACAGCAGGTGTGCTGTCCCTTTTATAAGTTTTATTGAAGCAATTACTTGCTGAGTCTCTCCTTGAGGGAGTTGAGCTGGTTTCTGAGCTCCTCAGGCAGTCTGTCGCCGAACTTCTCGTAGAACTCCTCGATACCTGCTGTCTCACCCATCCACTTTGCATTGTCAACCTCAAGAATGCTCTTGAGAACATCAATATCCATATCAAGACCATCAAGGTTGATATCCTCAGCAGCGGGAACGTAACCGATTGCTGTCTCAGTAGCATCAGCCTCACCGTTGCAACGCTTAACAATCCACTCAAGAACACGGAAGTTGTCACCAAATCCGGGCCAGAGGAAGTTGCCCTCGTCGTCAAGACGGAACCAGTTTACGTTGAAGATCTTGGGAGCATTCTCGCCGAGAACCTCACCCATATCGATCCAATGCTTGAAATAGTCACCCATGTGGTAGCCACAGAAGGGAAGCATAGCCATAGGATCACGACGAACAACACCAACTGCACCTGTTGCTGCAGCAGTTGTCTCAGAAGCCATGATGGAACCTACGAATACACCATTGTTCCAGTCTCTGGACTGATATACAAGGGGAGTTGTCTGTGCACGTCTGCCGCCGAAGATGATAGCGGAGATTGGAACGCCCTGTGTAGAGTCAAACTCTGAGCTAATGCAGGGGCAGTTCTTTGCAGGAGCTGTGAAACGGCTGTTGGGATGAGCACCCTTCTTGTCAGAAGTCTGACCATTCCAAGGCTCGCCAATCCAATCAACTGCGTTTGCGGGAGGATTCTTGTCGAGGCCTTCCCACCATACTGTATTGTCATCAAGATTGTGAACTACGTTTGTAAAGATTGTGCCCTTCTGAGTTGAAGCAAGAGCATTGGGATTAGACTTAACGTTTGTGCCGGGAGCAACGCCAAAGAAGCCGTTCTCAGGGTTGATAGCATAAAGTCTGCCGTCGCGACCCTTACGCATCCAAGCAATATCGTCACCAACTGTCCATACCTTGTAGCCCTTAGCTCTGTAGCCCTCGGGAGGAATGCGCATAGCCAGGTTGGTCTTACCGCAAGCGGAGGGGAATGCAGCAGATACGTATGTTACGTTGCCATCGGGATCTTCGATACCGAGGATGAGCATATGCTCTGCCATCCACTCGTTCTGCTTACCAAGGTAGGAAGCAATACGAAGTGCAAAGCACTTTTTACCAAGAAGAACGTTGCCGCCGTAACCGGAGTTAACGGAAATGATGTAGTTATCCTCAGGGAAGTGACAGATGTATCTCTTCTCCTCGTCGATGTCACAACGGGAGTGGAGACCCTTAACCCAATCTTCACTGTCGCCAAGTGTATCAAGTACAGCCTTACCTGTACGAGTCATAATATCCATGTTGAGAACAACGTAGATAGAATCAGTAACCTCAATACCGATCTGAGAGAGAGGAGAACCGATGGGACCCATGGAATAAGGAATGATGTACATTGTTCTGCCCTTGTAGCTGCCACGAGCAATGTCAAAGAGCATCTCATATGCACACTTAGGATCCATCCAGTTGTTTGTAGGACCTGCGTCCTCTTCGTTTCTGGAGCAGATGAAAGTTCTACCCTCAACACGAGCTACGTCATTAACAGCTGTACGATGGAGGTAACAATCAGGGAGCTTCTCCTGATTGAGCTTGATCATCTCGCCTGTCTCGCAAGCCTGTGCTCTGAGAGCCTCAACCTGCTCACGGCTACCATCAATCCATACTACCTCATCAGGTGTAAGGAGAGCCTTCATTTCATCAAGCCATTTAAGAACTGATTTGTTATTTGTCATATTGATAAAACTCCTTTCGGTGTAATTACCGTATTTGACCTAAAGTCATATATATTGTACCATAAAGCCTTTTTTATAGCAATATATTTTTTGTTATATAATTGTTAAGTGTTTAACAATTTTTTATCCTTTTTCACAAATATTCTTATCTGTAATCAATTGCCAGGGTTGCAACAGCGTTAAGGTCGGTCTGTGCAACGTTACCGCTTAAGAATTCGTAGTAGCCCTGAGAGCCTACCATTGCAGCGTTATCACCACACAGGGAGAGCTCGGGCACATAGAGGCTGTAGCCCTTTTCGCTACAGAGTCTTTCAAGTTCACGACGAAGAAGTCTGTTAGCAGATACACCGCCTGCGGCTACTATGGTCTTAACACCCAAATCCTCTGCCGCTTTAAAAAGGTTATCTGTCAGACAATCAACAACAGCTCTTCTGAAGGAAGCACACAGGTCCTCTTTGCAGATTTCCTCTCCCTTCTGCTGCGCATTATGAAGAAGATTGATAACTGCAGTTTTGAGTCCTGAAAAACTGAAATCATAGGGAGAGCCTGCAACTGTGGGATGAGGCAGAGTGTACGCCTTGTCATTGCCAAACTCTGCTACTTTATCAAGCTCGATTCCGCCGGGATAAGGCATGCCCATTGTACGGGCGGCTTTGTCAAAGGCCTCCCCTGCTGCATCGTCACGGGTAGCACCGATGACACGCATTTTTGTGTAGTCCTCCACCATCACAATATGGCTGTGACCGCCTGATACCACAAGGCACAGGAAAGGAGGTTTAAGCTCAGGGTGGCTGATAAAATTAGCCGCAATATGTGAACGAAGGTGATGAACAGGCACAAGCGGTTTGCCTGTTGCCAGAGAAAGACCCTTTGCAAAATTAACACCTACAAGGAGTGCACCGATAAGTCCCGGTGCAAAGGTTACACCGATAGCATCAATATCAGAAAGCTCACACTCAGCCTGAGAGAGAGCCTCCCTCACAACAGAAGAAATAGACTCTGCGTGTCTGCGGGATGCAATCTCAGGCACAACTCCGCCGTAAAGTCTGTGCTCCTCCACCTGAGAAGCCACAACTGAGGACAGTACTTTTCTGCCGTCCTCAACCACTGCTGCCGCAGTTTCATCACAAGAGGATTCTATACTTAATATTTTCATATTTTTCCCCTTTCTTATATATATATCAACATAGAGTTTTGCATAATCAGGTCTGCATACATTCAAGCACAAATCATATACAGATAAATCCGCAAACCACCTCATTATAGATACAGTATATCACAAAATCAAGGTGTACACAATCATATTTGAAAGAAAATCAGCGCAGAATATTTTATATAGACTTTATATATTCAAAGTGATATAATGAAATCAAAGGAAATTGTCCTTGCAAAATCAAAAATATAAAGGATGTGTTTTTATGAAAAAGTTTTCTGAAAAGGTACAGAAGCACGTAAAAAGCACAAAACGCGAATTAACTTTTGTTGATATAGCACTGCTTGTTCTGGGTGTACTTATGATAATATTCCCTGAACAGTCTGGCGATATCATCTGTATTACTATAGGAATTATACTGGGAATCTGGGGGCTTGTGCGACTTATCACCTACTTCGCATCAGGCAAGGTTGAGTCCTTTGGGTCTTTTGCACTGGTACAGGGTGCAGCGCTCTTAGGCTTCGGAATCCTCTTTATCATAAACCCCGGTATACTTAAGACTTTCCTTTCTGCGGCACTTGCAATCATCCTCATTGTAAGCGGTGTAATGAAATTCCAATATGCAGTGGATTTTCTCAGGCTCAAGGCTAAATTCTGGTATATTTCACTTCTTGGTGCCATAATCTCAATCACACTTGGTGCAATAGTATTCTTCAACCCCTTCACAGCAACAAAGTGGCTTATGCTGTTTATCGGCATATCCCTTACAGTAAATGCCCTGTGGGATTTGGTATCTGTTGCAATTCTCTCAAGAACAGCAAATAACTTCGCAAAGAAAAACGATGGTATGATTGACGTTGACTCAACTGAGGCAGTGGACACAGACATCTGATAAATAAAGCAATAAATAATCATAAACACAAAGCCTGCTTCGATAAACCGAAGCAGGCTTTTACTTTGCTGTTAAATTAATTTGTGTAAGAGTATTAACCGAAGATTTCCTTGTAATCCGCTCTTGCTTTACGGATAATCTCCAGTGCTTTTTCTCTGCCGTTCACCTCATTAACTGCGGTATTTTTATTCTCAAGATTCTTGTAAACCTTAAAGAAATGCTTCATCTCCTCAAAAATGTGAACAGGCAGTTCGGAAATATCCTGATACTGATTGTAGCTGGGATCACCAAAAGGAATTGCAATAATCTTATCGTCACATCTTTCGTTATCAATCATAGTGATAACTCCGATAGGATATGCGCGTACCAGTGTGAGAGGCGCCAGAGGCTCTGAGCAAAGGAGCAGAACATCAAGGGGGTCCTCATCCTCACCATAAGTTTTTGGAATAAAGCCGTAGTTTGCAGGATACTGAGTTGATGTATACAGAATTCTGTCCAGCATTATACAGCCGGTTTCCTTATCAAGTTCATACTTGGTTTTGCTGCCCTTGGAAATTTCGATAACACAAACAAAATCTTCAGGTTTAATTCTCTTTGCAGCAATATCATGCCAGATATTAGACATATATCCTTCCCCTTCTAAAAAAAGATCATACACATTATACCATTGTGTTATAAAAATTGCAAGTTCTGAAATAAGATCCTGCAAGAAAAGAGCAGACCATCCGTAGAAAGTCTGCTCTGCAAGGGGATTTTATTAATCTTTTCTTTTAATCTCGTAGCCGAGGGTTACGATAAGTCTGATAGTCTCAAGCGCTGTATTGCGGTCATATTCCTTTTCACTTTCAGGAAGCTCGCAATAAGGTACAAGGCAGGGGGTTGTCTTTTTGGCATCATCACGTACGGAGCCGTATGTCCAGCCCTCTTTGATTCTGCCCTGTGCCCAGACCTCGTGAACGTTCTCTGCGATTTTTTCAGTAAGCTCCAGCAACTCCTCTGTCAGCTTCACATCACTTGTATCAACAGGTTTTGGTGTATACATATATCTTCCTCCTTTATCTATGATAAAGTATATTATATTAACCTGAAATTATTGAACTTTTATGGATTTATCCTCATTCAATTCATAAGGACTGTCATATGCCTTGTAAATACAACCGGCACCATTTACTCTCTCGTGTGCAAGTTTATGCAGATACAAGGACACCGCATCCAATCTGTCATAGTTATCCTTTGTTATGCAATCAAGGTCAAAGCTCACATCGCAAGCGATAGTTGCCGACCTGACTTTCGCTGCACGAATCTTTGGTTTCTGTTCATCACACTCTACAAGACATGGATGGAATTTTAATGAAAGCTCTTTTGTTCCGTTACTGTTTTCAAAAGCATAGGCATCAAGCTGTTTTTTTGTAGGAGTTGTAAATCCGCCTGTTCTTATAAAAGCATTCCAGCGTCTATGCTCAAGCCATGTGAGTCTGTAATAAAGAGCTTCTCTGTCCTTTGCAGAGTAAATCTCTCCTGGTTCAGGCTCCGACTCCAGATAAATACGTCTGAAATAATTATCAAATACCTCAGGGTCCTCTGTTGCAGTTTTTGCTTTATCAAAAATTTTAGACCTTGTAACTGCACCTGCTGAATAGTATTTATATGGTATGTGCAGACCTCTGGCAATTGATGACCAATAATTGTATTCATCTTTTATGAATGCTTTCATCTGTTTCTCGCCATAGACAACTCCTGCAGACTCGGTTACTGTGTACTCTCTGTCAGATTCGTCTGAATAAAGCTGTGCAGTCTTTTTGTTGTAGGTCTCATTAAGCTCAACTGCAACACTGTAAACCTTGGACATAAATACATTCTCGTAGTTATATACATCTGCGAAATTACCGAAGGCATTCATATATACGCTGGGGGTATCCTGAACTTTATTAAGCGTAGAGCAAACATCCTTATCATATACAACATAATTGATAACAGCCCGTCTGTTTGTTCTGTCACAGAGCAAGTCCCTGCCAATAAACTGTTTGATTTTATTTGCAACAAGAATATTATTCTCGTCAGAACCGATAGCGACAACAAAGTAATCAGATTGACAAAGAGCAAAGCTCTCTCCATTGTGCTTTTGTTTCAGCGCTTCATACAAGCTGCCTGTCATAACATCAGCAACAGTATATCTGAGTGTAAAATAAGGCTTTGCGGTCTCTGATGAATTGCAATAAACCTTGAGAAGCTCTGAATCTGCCTTGGACGCCTCAGTTTTTAAAATATCAGAATTTATCAGATTCACTCTGTCTATAAAGGATTCCTCGCTCTCCTGAGAGACAATGTTAATATGCAGATTTACATCAAGCATCTGTCCCATCCAATATGTTGCAAGAAACATCTGCATACCGATAATACCACTACCGATAATGGTAACATTAAGATCCTTTTCTTTCTGTCCTTCTATGGGTTTACGTCCGATAAGAGGCTCATAAAGAGGAACATCACGCAGAAGATTATATACCAGATTTCTGTAGCCCTCTATAACTCTTATTACAGGGAGTGTTACATTTTTATCCTTATATTCATCTTTCATCTTTGAGTTTATACATTTCACAAGATTACTTGCAGATGAACTGTTTGCAAACAAATATACAAGTC
>JAZSLX010000012.1:0-17236 GCA_045535605.1 Ruminococcus sp. | reverse complement strand
TGTTCTTATCTTTGCTTCTAAAAATATATCATATAAATTTAACCTCAAAAGGACACGGCAGAGCTTCTTTGCACACAGAAACACGATGGATGCGCTTACAAAAGCGCGTCATCAATTCGTGTTTCGACAGTCGTGACTGTTGTGCAAAGCTGCTCTGCCGTTGTTCTCTATAAATATGATATTTTTATTACATATACCGCGACTACGCTTTTCCTGCATGGCGGATTACTTCAAAAGATATTGAAGTGGTGCGACTTTCAGATGTAGCGGTTCGCCTCCACCAACACAAATAAAGACGAACTTTCCGAGAGATTTTATATCTCACAGAAACGTTCGCTGGATATTTATCAACTTTAAATTATAAAAAAAGAGGCTCTGATGAGCCTCTTTTTATATGTTCCATATTCTGTTATTACACTGATTATATAAATTTAGTTGCTGTAAATCATACTATATGCTTCAGAATGGGAATTTTCTTGAGAGTATAAACACCCGCTACACACAAAACGAATACAATTGGCGGACAGGCAAAACGCCACAGGTAGCTGTTGACTCCCAGATTTGTTACATAAGACATCACTGTAATACCCAGAGAATGAGTCAACCACACACCCATACAGGTGCCGGATACAGTGCGTATAAAGGCGGTCAGTTTACTGTCCTTTGCAGGTTGATGAAGAGGATTTTTATTTTCAAACAAATGCTTGACAAAAACAAATATTGCCGCACCTGTAAGCCCTGAGGGAAAGAAATCGTATGACAGCATATAGAGGACGGTTTCTCCTGCCTCTTTTGAAGCTTTAATTGTATACCATGCGGCAAATACACCGCTACAAAAAGCAGATATATACAAAATTATTCTTTTTATTCGGCTCCATTGCTCGGTGCTTATCAGATATCCGAACACAACATACATCAGATAACCTCCGCAAGCCGGAAAAACCATATAGGAGTTATACTGTATGCCATTTATGCTGAGCAAGGGTTTGATAACCCACAAAAGTATAAAGGTTACACCAACCGAATACCACAGGTATTTTCTATGATTTTGAGCCTGAAGCACAAGTGATATAACAGGAATTGCAAGGTACACTGCAAACAATGGCCAGAAAAACCAATATCTGCCTTGAAACTCCGAGTTGATAAACATAGATATAAATTCGTTTACTGAAGCAAACGGCAATTGCGGTGAATAAACAATCTCAAAAAGAACATAAAATATATTCCAAAAGAGATATGGTATTCCTATCCTTTGAAGTCGTTTTTTTGCGTATTCTTTGGTAGAATAGCGACTGCGGTATTCCATCAGCTTTGCACCTGTAAGCATAAAGAAAATAGGAATAGCGCTATAAACTATACATCGCTCGATTATGCCAATTTTCCAACTGATGGTATCTGAGTAATTATAAACAGTAGTATTGAAGTGAAAGTAAACTACCATTATACACGCAATTATTGTAAGCACATCATAACAAAGATTGTATTTCTTTGTCATATATTATCACATCCTTTTGGTGTATTTACAAAAGTGTTATCTGCGGAATGTAGCGGCATAGCCGCAACGGCGGCAGAGGGGCTCTGTGACGTTTCGAGTCTGGAAGGATTTTTTGAGAGCTTCTGCACGGGGATTGTTCAGGATTTCCTCAAGAGGTGAGTCAAATATATTGCCGAGAGTTATGTCCCCCTCTGCGTCAAGACAACAGGGTACTACAGAGCCGTCGCACAGAACGCCTATCTGGTCACGGAGTCCGTAGCAGGAGTGATTGCTGCCAAAATCCTGTGCATCCATATCAGGCCAGTCAAAGAGTTCTCCCCACTCAAGGAATATGTATTCTTCCAGCTTATAGCCTGAATAAAGCTCTTTCCACTCACCTGAGAAGTATGAATGCATTTTCTCTAAAATCTGCGTATTCATGGAATCAGCTCCGCCTTGATTCCATAGTCGCATTACTGCGACTACACCCCTTTTCTGTGCCTGACGGCAAAAATCAAAGCACATATTAAGGTATTCGTCCAGTGTCATACCAATGGAGTTCACCTCGTAGCAATGGAGGGATATGCTCACCTTGTGCAAAGCAGGAGAGCTTAAAAGAACCTGAGCTTTACCATCAAGCAAGGTACCGTTGGTTGTGATATTCACCTTGAAGCCTAAGTCGTGAGAAATGCTCAGGAAGTTTTCTAATTCAGGATGAAGCAAAGGCTCGCCTAACAGATGAAAGTACAGATAATCCGCAAAGGGTCGCAAGCGTTTTGCCGCAATTTTAAATTCTTCATTAGAAATAAACTTTGGCTCACGCCTTGTTCCGTGACAAAAAAAGCAGGAGAGATTGCAGATGTTTGTTATCTCAAGATAAGCTTTATTTGCCATTTTACTCCTCCTTCCCCTATTCCTCAATTTTACATTTATACTATCAAATGGTGATGATTCTGAGTACGGTGGCAGTTTTGCCATCTTCTTTTATGACGCCTATTTCTATTCCCTTGTCTGCACTGCGTTTGCGAATAGAGAGGACTTCGCCTTCATAGCACTGTGCTCTGTAGGCTATTTCGATCTCAGTAATGTTCATCTCTTCAATCTCCTTGCAGGAAAATGCACTGAGTACAGCCCTGATATATGCTACGTTATTCATATGCTGGCTAACATCAATATCACGGGATGAAACAGTATATTTTGCTATTTCCTCACAATCTGCAAAGTCTGTACCCATTCTGCTAAACGGTTCAGGGCAAATCACATCCTCACGATGAATAAGACCCTGAGGATATACCTCTGCTGATTTCTTTGGTCTTCCTGTCTCCATATCAAGGATTGTCCATTCTGTCTTGCCTTTTACAATTACATCTTCACCTGAGACAATGGTATAATATCTGTTACAACGGATGTTGCCGGGCTTCTCAGGCCAGGAGGAAACAGTTACCTTCTCAAGCATTTTGGGTAGACAATCAAACTGAACTCTTGACTTAGCGGCTACCCAGAAACAACCCTTACTTGCTAAATCGTCCATACCCAGATTGATTGATGCACCGTGCTCAGTAGCCATATCCATAAACAGGTCGAATATACCTGCAATACTGAGTGTGCCTTTGTTATCGCAGGAGCTTACGGGCACTGTGTATTCCTTTATGAGTATGTTTTCCATTTAATTCATCTCCGTATTAATTACAATTGCATTATGGAAATTATACCATAATATGACAAATATATCAAGGAACAACACCATAAGATGCAAAAGACACAAACGGAATCTTTTTCTTGCAAGAGTCTGTATAGTGTGATATAATTATCACATGTTGTAAAAAAACATCGAAATGGGTGGAAAAATGAGTTTGGATAATAAACTAAAACAAAACCGAAAGGCAAGTTTTATCATCGTTGCTATTGTATACATATTAGCTACTGTTGTGGGAATATTCACTTACAAACTACTCCCGTACAACCTGTGGTTAAATCTGTTACTGGCTGATATTGCCGCAACTGTTATTACCTACATTTTCAGCGTAATCTTTGGCAACGCCTCCGTCTATGACCCCTATTGGAGTGTTCAGCCAATAGTAATTCTTTTGACTTTTTCTATTGGTAAAGAAATGACACTTATGAGAGCTCTGCTCCTTGTCTGCGTTGTGTACTGGGGAGTAAGACTCACAGCTAACTGGGCCTATACCTTTGGCGGTCTGAATCATCAGGATTGGCGATACACCATGCTCAGCGAAAAATGCGGTAAGCTGTATCAGGCTGTAAACTTTCTGGGTATACATCTTGTGCCGACCGTCATTGTATATGGCTGTACTTTACCGGCAGTTCTTGCTTTTACACAGGATTTAATCTTTAATCCCCTATGCATCATTTTCTTCTTTATGTCCATTGGCGCTGCAACCATGCAAGGCTGTGCCGATATCCAGATGCACAGATTCAGAAAAAACAGAAATTCAGTTTTCATCCGTACAGGTCTGTGGAAATACTCCCGACATCCTAATTATCTGGGAGAGATAATTATGTGGTGGGGCGTAGCCCTGATGGTTGTTTGTTCTGAGCCACACTATTGGTATCTGTGCACAGGTGCTTTGCTGAACACTCTGCTGTTCTTATTTGTAAGCATCCCTATGGCAGACAACAAACAGTCAGCAAAGCCGGGATTTGATGAATATAAGACTGAAACAAGAATGCTGTTACCTATAAAAAAACTATAAATATTAAACGGGAGTCAAAGACGGCTCCCGTTTTTATTTATAAATCTCTATGATTATTCGGTTGATAAATAAAGAAAAATATGCTATAATCAATCGAAATTTGTAAAAGAAGTGTGAAAAAATGTGGGCTAAAACCAAACCTGTTTTATTGAATGCCAAGGACTACAGCCTTGCTTTTCTCAAATGGCTGTTGCTTGGTTGCACTGTAGGTGCTATCTGCGGTCCTGTGGGCTTTGTTTTTTCAAAGGTATTAAGCTTTGTAACCGACACGAGAACAGAAAACCCATGGCTTGTACTTTTACTGCCCTTAGGTGGTATAGTATCGGTTGGTATATACAAGCTATGCAGAGTATCTGATGTGGGCACAAACCGTGTGCTTGAAAGTGTAAGAAGCGAAAAGCAAGTGCCTCCCCTGTTGTTTCCTGCTATATTTATCGGCTCTGCCCTGACACATTTATTTGGTGGCTCTGCAGGCCGTGAAGGTGCGGCATTACAGCTTGGCGGCAGTGTATCATCTATGCTGTGCAAGATACTAAGACTTAACGAAAAATCAAGACATATACTTACAATGTGCGGAATGGGTGCTGTGTTTTCTGCACTTTTTGGCACACCGCTTGGTGCTTGCGTATTCGCCCTTGAGGTTGTAAGCGTGGGACATATATGCTCAGCGGCTTTTCTGCCCTGTATTGTGGCAAGCATCACTGCTTTCTGGATATCCACCACACTGGGTGTAACCCCTGAGAGTTTTCCGCTGCAAAATGTTCCTGATATGCAGTTAGGTATAATGTGGAAGGTAATTGTGATTGCCATTGTATGTGCGTTGGTGAGTATTCTTTTCTGCCTTGCACTGCACACCTCTGAAAAACTTTTCAGAAAATTCTTCAGGAATGAGTTCCTGAGAATCGCTGTGGGCGGTACAATAATCCTCCTGCTGACTATGGCTGTTGGCACTATGGACTACAACGGCGGCGGAGTAAACATTATCCACCAGATATTCACCCACGAAGAAGTACGATTTGAAGCCTTCGCTCTGAAGATTCTTTTCACTGCAATTACTGTAGGTGCTGGCTACAAGGGCGGAGAAATTGTACCAACTATGTTCATAGGCGGAACCTTAGGCGGATCGCTGGCTATCCTTCTGGGACTCAACCCAGGATTTGGTGCGGCTATAGGTATTGCGGCACTTTTCTGCGGTGTTACAAACTGTCCGCTCGGCACAATGGTTATCTGCATTGAGCTCTTTGGCAGCGAGGGTATGATTTTCTTTGCATTGTCTGCTATTATAAGCTTCCTGCTTTCCGGCAAGGCAAGTCTTTATTCAAAGCAGAAATTCATTTACTCCAAGCTCAGCGAAGATGTAATTGACACCGACGAAATCAAAACAGAAGCTCCCATAGATAGTTCTTTTGAAGAAATATCAGAAACAGAAGAAATAAGTTACACTGAATCAGAAGAAAACTCTGACACAGAAGAAACAAGTTAAAAATCCAAATGCCACCTGAACAAACTCAGGTGGCATTTATCATTTACATATCCTGCAAATCCGCAGCAGTAATATCGTTTTCCAGATTATCTCTGGCAAGGTCGGTATCTATAGCACGATAAACAGATGCAATAGGCTTCTCCTGCGTATAAGGAGTTGAGTGGTAGACCTTCTGATAAGGTGCGTGAGTACCAGCGATTATAGGTCTGACGTGAGCTTTGGCGTGTTTTGCTTTACCCTCTATCTCCGGCACTGGAGGAGAAGTGTTTTTTTCTCTTGTATGAGTGCGGTCTATGCGTTTCATTCCCTTTTTAGCCATTAAAAATCACCTCATTCATATTATTTCTTAATATAAGTTCAGTATTCTGCAAACAAACAACTCCTGCCGAAGTTAATCAGCAGGAGTTATTGTTTTTATTAAACTTTAAGAAATTTTATAAGGTCGTTAAGATTGCCCTGAGTATAGCGAGAAATATCCTTACCACTATTATTGATAAGGCAATCTGTCACAAGGAAGGTCTGCATACCTAAGTTTTCTGTTACCATATCATCGTCTACATCGTTGCCTACCATAAGACACTCCTCGGGACTTATTCCCAGACGAGAGCAAACCTCTTTGTAATATTCAGGAACAGGTTTAGTGAAACTGATATTCTCATATGTAGTCACAAGCTCGAAGTCGGACATCTGAAGCCCTGCCCACTTTACTCGGTTTTCGGTAGCAATACGCGGGAATATAGGCTGAGTTGCCAAGGCTACACGGTAGCCTGCTTTTTTAATCTGCTCTACCGCTTCTTTAGCAAGAGGATTGAACCCACAGATGTCCTTGACTTCCATAAACTCCTTATGATAGAAGTCATCAAAGTGAGCCTGATTCTCAAGGCACTGCTCGCCATAGATACTCACAAGCACTTCCCAGAAAACTTCTTCATTGAGCTTTGTGCCGTCGTTTTTCATCATAGCCTTTGTACCCTGCCAGATAGATTTGATAAGCTGTTGAGGCTCATAGCCATACTGAGTCATACGTTTTGCTAAAAGTCCGAAATATGTTTTTACAAACTCCTCCTGGTCCATGGGAAGAAGTGTACCATCCAAATCAAATAATACAACCTTTACTGACATAGAAAACTCCCTTAAACATAAAATACAGGTTGTATTATATCACAGATAAAATCAAAATGCACGTTTTTAAATAAAAATCCATTTATTAACAATGACTTAATATTTATTTGATTGAAAGATTATATTTTTTTGGTATAATAAGTATTATGAGATATATTTACTGTTCACACAGGGAGGTTATTGTTTGTTATTTCATAATGTGGAAAAAGATAATGTTCTTTCTCATTTTGAAACAAATACTGCTACAGGACTTAACATGAAGCAGGTTGAAGAAAGAACTGCAAAGTTCGGCCCTAACAAGCTGAAGGAAAAGAAAAAGAAAACTACTATGCAGAGATTCCTTGACCAGTTCAAGGACGTGATGATACTTATACTCATTGCGGCGGCTATTGTTTCCTTTGTAGTGGTTTGCGTTGAGAAAAACTGGGGTGAGCTCTTTGAGCCTGCTCTCATTGTTCTCATTGTAATCCTCAATGCCATAATGGGTGTTGTGCAGGAGAGCAAGGCTGAGAAAGCACTGGATGCTCTACAGAATTTGTCTGCTCCTCACGCAAGGGTTATAAGAGACGGCGAAGAAAAGATTATCGACGCATCACAGCTTGTACCCGGTGACATTATTAAGCTTGAGGCTGGTGACTTCATCCCTGCTGATGCAAGGCTCATTATGAGCACAAGCCTTAAGTGTGAGGAATCAGCCCTAACAGGTGAATCTGTGCCCTCTGAGAAGGACGCACAGGCGATTGTTGATGAGAAAGCACCTTTGGGCGACCGCTCCAATATGGTGTTCTCAGGTTGCAGTGTGACCTATGGCACAGCAGTTGCAGTTGTAACTGCTACAGGTATGGACACAGAAATGGGCAAGATTGCAAACCTGCTGTCAGGTGAGGGTGACACACAGACACCTCTGCAGAAAAAGCTTGCAAACCTTGGCAAATACTTAGGCTTTGTAGCACTTGGTGCTTGCGCTATTATCTTTATTGTAGGTGTTATCAACAACATTCCTGTCCTTGAAATATTCATGACAGCAGTTTCCCTTGCGGTTTCTGCGATTCCTGAAGGTCTGCCTGCAATTGTTACAATTGTGCTATCCATCGGTGTGCAGAGAATGGTTAAGCGCAACGCTCTTATCCGCCGACTGCCTGCTGTTGAAACCTTAGGCAGTGCGTCCATTATCTGCTCTGACAAGACAGGTACTCTGACACAGAACAGAATGACACTTGTGAAAGCCTATGTTGACGGAGCAGGCTCACCTGCTGATATAACCGATAACAACGCTGATGATATTAAGAAGCTTCTGATGTACGGCACACTGTGCTGTGACGGCTCTGTGGTATTTGCTGAGGGCAAGGAACAGCACATAGGAGACCCTACGGAAACAGCTATTGTTTATGCCGCACATAAAAGCGGTATGCCGAAAGATGAGCTGAACACATCCTACCCCAGACTTGGCGGTATTCCATTTGACTCTGACAGAAAGCTTATGAGCACCATAAACGGGATTGACGGCAAATATGTGGTTATCGTCAAGGGTGCTTTTGATATGATGGCAGAGCGTTGTATAAACGGCGACCTTGCCACTGCTAAACGTATTACTGAGGAAATGAGCGAAAATGCTCTGCGTGTACTTGCTGTAGGCTACAAAGTAATTGACAGCATTCCTTCGGAGCTTACATCCGAGGACTTAGAGAATGGTCTTACATTTATGGGTCTTGTGGGTATGATTGACCCGCCCAGAGAGGAAGCAAAAGCGGCAGTTGCAACCTGCAGACAGGCAGGAATCAAGCCTGTTATGATTACAGGCGACCACGTGGTAACTGCTTCAGCTATTGCAAGAGAGCTTGGTATTCTCCTTGATGGCGACCTTGCAATTACAGGTGCTGAGCTTGACGCTATGACAGACAGAGAGCTTGATGAGAAGGTTGAGAAAATCTCTGTTTATGCACGAGTTTCTCCTGAAAATAAAATCCGCATAGTTAAGGCTTGGCAGAGAAAAGGTCAGGTTGTTTCTATGACAGGTGACGGTGTAAACGATGCACCTGCACTGAAAGCCGCTGACATCGGCTGTGCTATGGGTATCACCGGTACAGACGTTGCCAAGGGTGCCGCTGATATGACCCTGACAGATGATAACTTTGCAACAATTGTTGAAGCAGTTAAGGAAGGCAGAGGAATCTACGCAAACATCAAAAAGGTTGTGGGATTCCTGCTGGGTACAAATATCGGCGAGGTTGTGGCAGTATTCATTGCAATGCTTCTGTGGCACCGCTCTCCCCTGCTTTCAATGCAGCTTCTGTGGATAAACCTTGTTACTGACTCGCTGCCTGCAATTGCCCTTGGTATGGAGCCTGTAGAAAAGGATATTATGGACAGAAAACCAAAGCCTAAAAATGAAGGAATCTTCGCAAACGGCTTAGGTGTGAGAATTATCCTGCAGGGTATTCTCTTTGGTGTACTGACACTTGTAGGCTACTTTATAGGCTATAAATGGACAGGAACTGAGGAAGGCGGACAGACAATGGCATTTATGACGCTTGCGCTTTCTCAGATACTTCAGGCATTCAATATGCGTTCTGACCGCTCACTTTTTAAAATCGGTTTCTTGACAAATAAGAACCTGAATCTTGCGATACTTGCATCCTTAGCACTTGTACTGCTTGTACTCTTTACACCTGTACAGATTGCATTCGGTCTTATATATCTGCCCTGGGAGCTGTATATGATTTCTCTTGGTCTGATACTTGTACCTACAATCCTGATGGAGCTATGCAAGGCAATAGGACTTATAAAACCTGAAAAGTAAATAAACAAAAAGAAAAGTTCCGATTTTATCTAATCGGAACTTTTTTAGTCAGATAGAAAAGAATCTGAATCCCTCAGTCTTTGCCTACGGCAAATCCAGCTATTAACTGAGCCTGTATCCCTCTGTCACTTCGTGACATTTCCCTCACACTGTGGGGGAGTCTTCCCTTTAGGCAAGCGAGCTTGATAGAAACACCCATCCATTATTTCGGATGGCTGTTATTGATTTATATTCAGACAAGAATGAGAATTATTGCAACACAAGCTGCAAGGACTAAAACTGAGCCTATGAGCATTGTGATGTATGCTCGGTGGTACTTTTTATCCTTGATTACGCAGAGCATTACTATAGAGAAGGCTATTAAAGCTACGGGTACTACACCGAAGAGGAATATGCAGAAAACTTTCAGGAAGGATACATCCTCCTTCTCAGGCTCAAGCCACTCTAAGTCATCCTCGGGCTCAGAGTAGTAGAAATCAATAAGCTCTTGTTTGAGCTGTTCATCCTCCAGTCTGTAAACAGCGACCTCTTTATTAACTGTAACTGTGATATTTCCGTATTCATTAACAAACTCGGAGGCATCTTCACCTCTGAAAAGGTATATTTCTCCGTTTACTTCATCAACAAAAACGGCTCCGCTTACAACAGATACAAGGCCTGTTTTGTCAAAAGCATAAATACGCTGGCACTCATACTGAGTCAGCATAAAAGACATCATTGTAACAGCTTCTTCAGACACCCAGCTATTGTAATCATCTGCACTTAAATCAAAATAGTAATCATCATAATATGAATCCAGAAAATTATTTATTGAATATGAAGCTCCAATACCTTTTGTAAGATTCTCATATTCTTCAAGGTAAGACTCCTCAATGTATGGTACTGAATAGCTGTTATTATCTGTACAAAAATCCAACTCTATACAGGGACAATCTATTCCTCTTGAAACATACGCAAATGAATTCGGCCAAAAAATTTTCTTTGTTGCATCATCACTATAAGAAAGACGAACTCTGACATTACTATCATACGGGTCATCAGGGAACATCTTTGAATAATTAAACTCAAACGCATCGGAATTTTCTATGGGATAATAAGTTTTGCCGTCATGTGTAAGGTACTCTGCGTTGGGACCAAGCTGATAGTCCGAATATTTATCTGCAGATACTGCAGGCACAGCAAAAAGCAAAGATACACATATTATTATCATTAAAATTAAAGATACAGTCTTTTTCATAATCTGTGCCTCCTTACTCCAAATTGAGCTTCTTATCCAGAAGGAAGGTCAGAAGCAGATACAATGCACCTATCACAGCCAAGAGCACACCCAAAACTCCAACAAATAGCAAAAGTGTAAACCACATAGATTCGGTCTTATTCAAACTTTCAGTAATATCCGTTGTATTATAAGTAGAGAAAAGCCCCCAAATCATAAATATCATAAACAGAGAAGATACCAAACTGCTTGCTACGTAGTAAAGACCCACTGCTGTGAGCACCTTGTGCTTTTTGACTATTGAAGCAGCAAGGGTTATACAGGCGTAGATAAAGAGAGTCTGAACAACAACTGCGGCTGCTGAAATTAAAACCAAAAGCATAATATACGGCACAGCAAAGGAATCTGTTGAGGCAAGAAAACTACTGAAAGAATCAACACCAAAAATCGCCATAGAGAAAAACCAGCCAAAAGCGCTGAACTCATAAGCCATCTCCTCTGTACCGATAAGCTCAGGATTACCTATGAGAATTATAACAAAAAGATTCAGTAAGCTCAGTGCTGATGACATAAGAGAGAATATAAATGCAGTGGCAATTTTTGAATCAAGCAAGGTGATCTTCTTCACAGGAAGAGTGAATGTGAGATAACCCTCGTCGGTGAAAAAGTGCTTATAATAGCGGACAACTATCAGAATTGTGGTGAAAAGCGGAAACAGATAAAGTCCGATACGGGCAACAACAACACCCACCATACCTAAGGTTGGCAGAACTTCGTACTTGGTGTAATCTACATTAGCAACGCGATAGCAAAAGCCGCCGAATACAGATATAAGTAAGGATATAGCGGCACCCAGCCACCAGTATTTGAACACAGCTTTTGTGTCGTGCTTTAAAAGTTTTGTGAACATCTGAACACCTCCCTGAAAAGTTCATCAAGCGAACAGCTATTTTCTGTTCGTGCTTCTTCGGCACAGCCTGATTTGAGGATATTCCCGCCGTAGGTTATGAACATAAAATCGTCAAGCACCTGCTCTACGTCTGCAATCAGGTGGGTTGTGATGATAATTGTTGAGTCGGGCTCGTAGTTACCTACAATGGTACTGAGGATGTATTCTCTGGCGGCAGGGTCAACGCCTGCAATAGGCTCGTCAAGAAGATAAAGCTTTGCACGTCTTGACATTACAAGGATAAGCTGTACTTTCTCCTTTGTACCCTTGGAGAGAGTCTTGAGCTTTGCTTTGGGGTCGATATCCAAATCATCAAGAAACTTGTATGCTTTGTCCTTGTCAAAGTCCTTATAAAACTCTGCAAAGTAACTTATAAGTTCTTCTACTTTCATCCAGTTGTTAAAATATGTACGCTCAGGCAGATAGGAAACTATCGCCTTTGTGTCCTCTCCTACCCTTTTGCCGTCAACTAAAATCTCCCCTGAATTGGGTTGTAATAAACCTGCAATCAGCTTGATAAGTGTAGATTTACCGCAACCGTTAGGACCTAAGAGTCCCACTATCTTACCTGCAGGAATCTCAAGATTCATATTATCAAGAACATTCCTGCCACGCTTGTATGCTTTTGTAAGGTTCCTGCATTCAAGTATACTCATTTCTTCTCCTCCTCTATCATTTTAATAAGCTCCTCCCGTGTAATGGAAAGCTCCTGTGCCTTCTTTACGAATTCCGTAACAAGCTCCCGTGCAGTCTCAAGCTTTGCAGACCTTATAAGCTCTGCATTGTCTGTGACAAATCTGCCTGCAGTGCTCTCTGAATAAATAATTCCCTCCGACTCCAAAGCTGTCAGTGCATGCTGTACGGTATTAGGATTGACCGCCGCAGTGAGTGCAAGCTGACGTACTGATGGAATCTGAGAATTGGGCGGATATACTCCGCGTATAATATCATTGCGGATTCTGTCTGCTATCTGCAGATACACTGGAGTATGCTTGTCAAAACTCCACGCCATAAAAAGCCTCCTTTCAGAATGTGTATAAAAATTGTATTATTGTACTATAACAATAATACAATGCAATTATAGGTTTGTCAATAAATTTTACTCCTCCCATCTGTGCTTTGCACAGACACCCTCCTCACAGAGGAGAGTTTTTAAGGCTTTTCGCTTGAGGGAAAGGCAGAAAAAACGGCTTCACCTAAAAAGATGAAGCCGTTAAATTTGTGTTGTGTTTTATCAGAATATGAGAATTATTGACTGGGAAACCAGTACAACTGCGATGAGGGCTATGGGATATGTGGCCGCATATGCTGCTGCAACGTCCTCTGTGCCTGCTGTGCTGATAAGAGTACCAAGGGCAGGTGTGCTTGTCATACCGCCTGTAATGGAGCCGAGATTATTGAGAAGCTTCAGCTTGAGAACATATTTTGCAAACAGGAAGCCCAGAATCATAGGCAGAACGGTCATTATAATTCCGTAGAGGAAGTATACAGGCTGGAACAGCCCCACAAAACGAGCACCGCCTGAGATACCTGCACCCATCAGAAACAGTACCAGACCAAACTCGCGGAAAACCTTGAGAGTCTTATCGGGAGGCATAATGCTGATTGCAACCCCTTGTTTATCGCCTTTGGGACGTCTCAGAGTAATCCTTGAAAAATGTCCGAACATCAACGCTGTTAGCAAGCATCCGCCTGTGGTTGTAAGTGAGAAGTTGCCTGCTTTTGCTGAACCGATAAACACACCGATTACAGCCGCAACAGCAAAGGGCATTATGCCAAAATCGTCAATCTCCAGAATTTTACCGACAAATGACTTTTTCTTTGAATCCTCATCTGAATCAGAGATAAGTGCTCTCTCCTTTGACATATCTGCTTTGAGGAGTTTAGGAATAACCTGTACGAAAAGTACAACTCCGATAACACCGAAAAGGTATGCAATGCCGTAGCCTACAGAAACAGACGCCTCCAGTGCCTCGCCACCCTTGGCAACTGCTGCTTCCTTTGCAGCAGAAAATGCCGGTGTGGAGGTAAGAGAGCCTGCGAGAAGCCCTGCCATCATAGCAGAAAGCTCATTGGGACTAAGCTGTGTGAAATTGCGTTCAACAAGCAAACAAAGGACACAGGCAATACCACCCGAAATAATAATCACAATACCGAGCAGGATGTAGGACTTGAAATTGCGGACAAAATTGCCGAAGAATTTAGGACCTGCAATGAAGCCTACTGCAGTTACAAACAGTATAAGTCCCATATTTTCAACGACTTTGAGAGCATTGGAAACATAGCTGACACCCTCTACTGAGAGCTGAGTCTCAAGTGTGCCGTAAAAAAGGCAACCGTACAGCAATGCCACTATAAACACGCCTGCTGTGCCCAGAGATACGCCCTTGACTGATATTCTGCCGAGCAAGTATCCCAGACTTATGATGGCAAGCAATGAAAACATCAGAAAGGTAACTCCCGTAATGGGAATTACTCCGCCGAACAAAGACATTTTTCCATCTCCTTAAGAAACTTAAATGTAATCAAAATAAAGAATTAAACTTCGCGGGCATACTTAGGAAGAAGCTTGGGAGATACTGTATCTGTTACGATACCTGCATCTTCAATCTCCTGCTCAAACCTTGCAATATGAGAAAGTGTAAGTGTACCTACCTGTGTATTCTTTGCTTTAGCGGCAGCATTCTTACCTGCACTTCTGCCAAATACGATAATATCAAGGAGGGAGTTACCCATAAGACGGTTTCTGCCATGAATACCGCCTACTGCCTCACCTGCTACATACAGATTCTCAACGTTTGTGGTTTCCCCGTCCTCGGTAATATCAAGACCACCGTTCTGATAGTGGAGTGTGGGATATACAAGGATAGGCTCTCGTCTGATATCGATACCATACTTATCGAACATTCTCCACATAGCGGGGATCCTCTTCATAATTGTACCCTCGCCGCCGATTTTCTCAATCATGGGAGTATCAAGCCATACACCAAGACCTGAGCCTGTCTCTACTCCGTTACCGCGTGCATTACACTCGCGGATAATGGAAGCCGCCGCAACGTCACGGGTCTCAAGAGGATGCATAAATACCTCGCCGTTTACGTTTACAAGCTTTGCACCAAGGGAACGTACCTTCTCAGTAACAAGTGCACCGAAAATTTGCTCAGGGAATGCGGCACCTGTGGGGTGGTACTGGAGAGTTTCTGCATAGAGAAGCTTAGCACCTACGCGGTAACCAAGAACCAGACCGTCTGCAGTAGCGCCGTAGTGGTTAGATGTGGGGAATCCCTGATAGTGCATTCTGCCTGCACCGCCTGTAGCAATGATAACAGTCTTAGCACGAGCTACAAGAAGCTCCTTAGTTTCCATATTCATAAGCACTGCACCTGCGGCGTTACCCTTATCATCAAGAATAAGCTCTACAGCAGCAGTGAAATCTACAACGGGAATAGAGCGGTTGAGCACCTCGTCACGAAGTGTACGCATAATCTCAGCGCCGGAGTAATCCTTTGCGGCATGCATACGCTTGCGGGATGTACCGCCGCCGTGAGTAGTAATCATATTACCCTCTGCGTCCTTGTCAAACTCTACGCCAAGCTCGTTGAGCCACTGGATAGCCTCGGGAGCATCGCAAACGAGCTTTCTGAGAAGCTCACGCTTAGCGGCAAAGTGACCGCCGCCGAAAGCATCAACAAAGTGGATTGCAGGAGAGTCGTTGGGCTTATCAGCAGCCTGAATACCGCCCTCTGCCATCATTGTATTTGCGTCACCGATACGAAGCTTTGTAACAATCATTACATTTGCGCCAGCCTCGTGTGCCTCGATTGCGGCAGATGCACCTGCACCGCCACCGCCAATGATGAGCACGTCTACATCATAAGCAGGGTTTTCAAGGTCTACGTCCTCTGCCTTGATTCTTGCGTGAGCCTGCAGAGTTTCTGCCAGCTCGTGCGGAACCTTGTCACCCTTATTGGGACCCATCTTAAGCTCTGTGAACTCACCCTGTCTATAGTCAGGGTGGAACTCTGCAAGAAGATCCTCTTTCTGCTGTGCTGTCATACGCTGAGGTTCAAGGGCAATGTTATTGTCTCTTGCCTCTTCTACAGCTTTTAATGATTTCTGAAACTGTTCTGCATACATAAACTTTGCCCTCCTTATTTCTCAATTTCTCGTGTGTTGTAAAGTTCTTTCATCTCATCAACAGGCTTATCCATTAAAGCCTCGATAAGCTCTGTGAATGTGCCGTCCTTGATTTCCTGAACACGGTCTGCAAGGTGGTCACACTTGGGTGCAAGGTACTTGCCGTTGATACGACGTGCAAGCATTGCAACCTGAGGATGAGATATACCTGCAGGACAACGAGATGAGCACACACCGCACATTACGCAGTCAAAGGACTCCTCGGCACAAGCCTCAAAGTCACCGCGCTGTGCGTATGCAATGTACTGCATAACATTTAAGCCCTGAGTACAAGCCTTGGTACAGGCATTACAGCCTACACAAGCATAAATCTCAGGATAGAGCTGCATCATAACCTGCTCTGTGGTGTTTACAGTCTCAATATCATAAACCTGCTTTACCAAAGGGAAGAAAGGAAGAGTTGCAACATACATATTGTCCTCTACCTTTGTCTGGCAAGCAAGACAAGCCTTAAGCTCTCTGTCACCTGCGATTCTGTAAATAGTAGCACAGGCACCGCAGAAGCCGTTACGGCAACCGCAACCGCGTACAAGCTCGTAACCTGCGTACTCCATTGCACGCATAATAGTCAGGTTATCGGGAACCTGATATTTTTTTCCAAACAGAAAAACGTTTACCATATTTTCCATGTTGTTACCTCCTATCAATACTCGTCGGGCAGTTCATCCAGTTCGTCACAACGGAACACGGGACCGTCCTTGCATACATACTTGGAGCCGATGTTACATCTGCCGCACTTTCCAACACCGCACTTCATACGAAGCTCCATTGTGGTGTACACCTGCTCCTTATTGAAGCCAAGCTCAATCATAGCCTGCAGTGTAAACTTAATCATAATGGGAGGTCCGCAGATAATAGCGGTCTTGTTGGTATCAAATCCCAGCTCCTTAACGTAATTGGGTACAAAACCAACGTGGCCGTCCCAGCCCTCCTGTTCACGGTCGATTGTAAGGTGCACATCCACATTAGTGTCCTTTGTCCACTCCTCAACGATTTCCTTGTAATCTACAAGGTCGTCCATACTGCGTGAGCCGTATACAATGTCAATCTTGCCGTATTCATCACGGTAGTGACGGCAGTAGTTAATAACCGAGCGCAAGGGAGCAAGACCAACACCACCCGCAACGAAAAGCAGATTTTGTCCGACAAACGCATCGTCAACAGGGAAATTCTTTCCGTAAGGTCCGCGTACGCACACTTGCTGACCCACTTCCATTGCGTGGAGCCAGTCTGTGAGGCATCCGCACTTCTTTATGGAAAAGTCCATGTATTCGGTATTTG
>JAZSLX010000095.1:0-4248 GCA_045535605.1 Ruminococcus sp. | reverse complement strand
CACAAGGCTCACGAGCTTCTCCACACAACATATGTTAAGAGAAGCGTTAACTAATTCATGTAAGTAAGATATAACGAAACGCCCGAGAAATCGGGCGTTTTTTTACATAGCTAATACAGCCCGCATTTTTACGTCAACTGTTATACTGTTATATATACACTACAACAGTGTATATTGAATCAGATTAGTTATAATATTACGGAATAGTCTACAGTGTTTTACTCTTACACAATTCTTCTCTCATCACACACAAATCAAATACATCAAGCTTGTCATCAGTACAAATATCAGCGCTCTCAGGGCTGTCCAGCTGTGTATCAGGAACGGCAAGGAGCCATTTTTGAAACAGCACAAGGTCGGCTACAGTTAACTCTCCGTCTGCGTTTACATCGCCCTCAACAGCGTTATTTCCAAGATATTCATCATAGGAGAAAAAATCGGCACCAAGTTCATTTATATCTGTGTTAAGCTCCGAAAGTGACGAAATATTTACACCGTCGCTGTAATAAAGGTCATAATTGCCATTCATTGTGCTGCTGAAAATCATTTTATTATCTTCAACGGGACAGGCATCGGAACAGTCATATTCCGCTGAATTCAGCGACAGAGGATATACCTCTTTGCCGTCATAGCACATTATACGGTCACAGTGATTATCGGCGGAATGCCAGGCTGTAAAATACAGCTTATCGCCCTTAACAATGGGATAATACGCGTTAATTCCGCTTTCGCTGTATACTGTTTCAACTTTTCCTGTTGACGTTTCTATACGGCATATTGAGCCTATTCTGTCTGTGTAGACGGCATAGTAAATGTACCTCCCGTCGGCAGAATAGCAGGGCATTGCCTCCTCCTCGGGTGTATCGGTAAGCATTGTAACTTCCTTTGTTTCAATATCAACAAGCGCAAGGTCATAGGCAAAATCGTTTGCGGAACTGCTCCAGTAGCCGCGTTTGAAAATAATGCTTTTGCCATTGGGAGAAAATTTAGGGTCTTCATTACGAAATCCGCTATTTTGCGTCAGATTTGTGATTTTGCCGTTGTCATAGAGGAAAATATCCCATTCATCAGCCTTCTTGTCAATTGCCATAAACGTTATCTGTTCGGGGGAATTGCCGAAATATCCGTTCATAGCGTGGATGAAATCTCCGCTAATAGTCTCAGTTGTACCGTCAGGGGAACACAGATACAGCTTACTGTCAAGGGCAGAGTAATCACTGTAATTATGCCATAATAGCCAGCCTTTTGGGAGTTCGGCATTATCTGCGGCTTTCACTGATAACGGCACTGTAAGCAGTATTACTGCTGTTAATACAAGGGATATAAGGCGATTGATTATTCTTTCTTTTTTCATAAGATTATCTCCTTTGGAATGTATAGTTCATTCTTCTTCTACTAATATTGTAGAACATTATTATTCGTTTGTCAATAGGTTTTTGCAAATTTGTATGATTGCACAAAAAATCAGGCAAAGCTTATTCAATTTGGCGAAATAATCCTTCAAAACAGCATATAAACCACTAAAATGGCACTAAATTAATTGTCAAAATAATATTTAGTGCAGATATATTTAACCTTAAATAATTTTATTTCAATAAGAAACAGAACATCCCCCCGATTACTCGGGAGGATGTTCTGCATTTTGGGATAATTAATTAGGAATTAACTTGATTAATAGTTGGTTATCAGTTACACTTCTGGTAAATCTGACCACCGTTGAGTGTCTTGCCCTTAGCGGCAAACATCTCAGAGATGCTTACAATCTGCCAGCCCTGAGCCTTAGCGTAAGGAGCGATCTCCTCAATAGCTGCAGCTGTAGTAGCATATGTTTCGTGGCAGAGGATAATAGCACCGTTAGCGGAACCATTATTCATAGCATTCTTGATTGTGCTTACAATCTGATCCTTAGAAGCGCCGTTCCAGTCCTGTGTGTCGATTGAGCAAGTGATCATAGGAACATCGCTGAGTGCAGATGTTACTGTGCCGTTGCTTGCGAGGTAAGGAAGACGGAGAAGCTTGGAAGGCTCTGCACCGATAATGTTCTTGAGCTTTGTATAAGTCTGATTGTACTCGTTCTTAATTTCGGATGCAGAAAGATTTGTAAGATAAGGATGTGTAGTTGTATGGTTAGCAACTTCCATACCCTTCTGGTAAGCATACTTAACCTGGCTTTCGTCCTTGATCCAGTTACCAACATAGAAGAATGTTGCTGTGAAGCCTTCCTTAGCAAGAGCATCGATAATCTTCTTACCGTTAGGATCTGTACCATCATCGAAGCTGATAGCCATCATAGGCTTTGAAGGATCGAATGTACCGCCGCCAGTGGGAGGTGTTACTACAGGAGCATCAGAACCGGACTGTACCTTACCGCCGCCTGTTGTAACAGATGACTTTGTGCCTTCAGAAGCAGCAACAAATTCATCAATGTAGAAATTTGTGTAGCTATCAGGTGCTTCAACATAAAGAATCATATTTGTAGCGCCTGAAGGAATTGTGTATGAAGTGTTTTCAAGCTTTGTCCACTCGTTTGTCTTAACTGTTGCAGATGCAACCTCATCATAATTCTCCTCACCATTAAGTGTGTACTGGAGAGTGAGCTTAAGTGTTGTGGACTCACCGCTTCTCTGCATTGCTGCAAGTGAGAAGCTGTATGCGCTGCCTGCATTGAAATCAGAACCGAGTTCAATTGCTGCACCGTGCCAGTAATCTGAACGGCCACTTACATAAAGTGACTTGCCTGAATAATAGTTGTCAGAGTTAACTTCTACAGAAGCATCGCCTCTTCCTGACCAACCGTTTGAGGATGAATCAAAGTTGCTGTTGATATATTCTTTAGCAACAGGAGTTGTAGGAGTTACTGAGCTATTATTTTTTTTTTCGGTAGTGGTAGCTGTGCTACCACCACTTACTGTGAGCTTAGAAATAAGGCCTGCGAGATACTTCTGAACTGTAATAGCATCAGAAGCTGTAAGACCAGACTTACCATCTACGTCTGCGTTTGCAGCACCTGTAGCTGTAAGCTTATACTTGTCAGGGTTACCAAGTGACTGATAGATTGCTGCTGCGTCAGCCATTGTTACATCGCCGTCACAGTTTGCATCACCTGCAAGTGTTGCAACTGAACCGCCACCATTAGGAGTTGCTGTTGTGTTTGTAGAAGGATTATTTGAAGGAGGAGCTGTTGTTACAACTGAAGATGGAGGAGGAACATCAATGCTCATTACAGCATCATAAGCCTTCTTAGGAGTATAACCTGAACTAAAGAGGAGAGGTGTCTGTGAGCTTCTCCAGCTGATATCATCGTGTGTTCCCCATACTGTGAATGAAGGAATCTGCTCATGATTATCAACTGCCATCTGGAAGATTGCCTTAAAGAGGTCAGCCTGTGCCTGTGAGTTCTTGCTTGACTCTGTGATATCAAGCTCTGTGATAGATACTTCAAGACCTGTGCTAAGGAACTTCTGAAGAGCTGTTTTATATGTTGATGCGTTAGGATAACCTACGTCGAGGTGAGACTGCATTCCGATACCGTCGATAACGCCTTTTTCCTTAAGCTTCATTGCGATATTGTAGATATCGTTTGTCTTGTTGCCAATGTACTCGTTATAATCGTTGATGTAAAGCTTACAACCTGCAGGAGCGTACTTTCTTGCATATGTGAATGCGTTGATGATAAACTCATCGTTGTTTGCTCCGTATACAGCTGCCCAGTGTGATCCGGGAGGGCCTCCTGGCTCACGGAGTCCGCCGCCGTCGTTGAGGAAGAGCTCGTTACATACGTCGTATGCATAAAGGTCAAGATTAGGATACTGCTTTGCAATAGCCTCAAAAGTATTCTTAATCATACTCTCAAGACGCTGGTTCATAATATCCTTGCTTACGTATGCACCGCTGCTTGAGAAGTTCTCCTTGAAGAACCAATCAGGTGTCTGGCTGTACCATACGAATGTATGACCACGAACGCCGATATTGTTGTCCTCACAGAACTTAAGTGTCTGTGCTGCTCTGCTGAGGCTGATCTGTGTGTTTACATTGTTACCTCTCTGCTGACAAGCAGACTGATCAAGAATTGAATCAGGCTTAAGCTCGTTTTCAGGAGTAATTGAGTTGAAGTGTTTCTTGATGAAATCTCCGCCTGTGCTAAGCTCGTGAGGGCTTACAGAAGTACCCATTCTAAAGAGTTTACCGAACTTACCAACAAGTGAATCAGAAGAATAGTTGGGAGTACCGGGATTCTGTGTTGAAGGA
>JAZSLX010000049.1:0-4443 GCA_045535605.1 Ruminococcus sp. | reverse complement strand
TTATTAATACGAGCAAAGTGAGTATCAAGGTTCCGGGGTACCCATTCAAAATCTTTGATTTTGTTAATGGGTCGGGTTCTTATATCCATTTAACTAAGGGGGCTTGTCAGATTGTAACGATAATTTTATATCATTAGTAAGGTTTTGTCAAGGAAAATCAAACGCCCACCGATGTTGCAGTGGGCGTTTTCTGATGCTATCAATCTCTAATTGCATTTTCAAATACTGTCTTGATTCCGCAGCCGTCATCATGGAAGCGATGATTCTGAGGCATATCGTAGCCGGGCAGGCTGTTACCCTCAACAAGCACAGGGCCAGTGGGAGTGATTGCTATATCCCAGCCTATATATCGGATTCGCTTTTCAACCAATGCTGCCTTACAGCAAAGCTCAACCGCTTCTTTAAAGTAGGGGACAGTAAAGCCTATGAAAGGACAACCTGTGTGCGGATGCTCAGTGTAGTAGGAAACTGTTTTGTCGCAGAAGCAGGGATGAGTGATTTTGCCCTCAGGAGACAGCAGTGTGTACATACCACCGCTTGTAACATTGTCAACATCGTTCTTTCCGGAGCCTATGCGAATAAGTGCATAGATAAGATGAGGCTTGCCTGTGTCGCTGACAATGGTAACAATACGGATTGTATTTACAGAGCGGTCACAGAGCTTGTTCATTTCCTCGTGCTGAGTGATAGTCTCCTCTGCAAGGAACATTCTGCTTTCCATAAGCTCATTATAAACCGCCTTTAAATCCTGACCATCAAGAGTTACTTTCTTTACGCCAAGACCACCAAAGGAAACAGGCTGTTTTGCAAAGAATGTTTCTTTGCCTTTGCAGAATTCCTCGAACTTCTCAAATCCGTCCTGTAAGTCAACGTATTCTCTTCCAAGATAGTCAGAAAAGGTTTTGCTGAATATGAGCTTGTTTTCAAATACATCAGATGCTTCCGGATTATTCATTCTTCTGCACATCTGAATGTTATCATCCATTGTCATAAAGGTTTTTCGTTTGTTCTTTTTGATGTAAGCGTAACCAAAGGTCATATAATCAAGGTAGCCTACGCCGTAGGTAAACATACTGAAAACCATATCAAAGAACAGTACAATTCGGTTTCTGCCGGATTCCTTGTGCACAATGTTCAGGTTGCGGAAAAATCGCTTAAAACTACCCGAAGCCACACGGCGGAAGAATGTCTTAATTTTTCTCATTATATAAAACTTCCTTTGCTTTTGTTTTAACAAAGCAATTATACAGTGTTTTAGTCATAAAAACAAGAAGAAAAGGGAATATTGTTAAACTTAAAAAGAAAACCTGCTGATTTTATAGCAGGTTACTTTTATTAATATCAGAATTCAAAGTCCAGACAAAGACGTGTTTTTGTGTAAGGTCTTACCTTTGTATCTGCAACCTCAACGTGTGCAGGGTGTACCGCATAAGCTTTCAGAGCATCTTCGTTCTCAAATACAGAGTAAAGCATTACATCTGCATTGGAAGAGGTAAGACACTCACTCTGAACTTTAATTTCAACAAGACCCTCAATTTGTCCCATAAGGTCCTCTAGTCCTGCTTTGATTCCGGCTTTTACAGTGTGTTTTTCACATTCGGTCAGTTCGTCTTTGAGCTGCCATAGAATAATATGTTTAACCATAATTTGTCTCCTTATGCAGTAATCTTTTCAGCCAGTTCAAGTGCCTCGTCAATATGAGCACAGAAGTTTTCTTCACCCACAGCTTCTATGAATCCTGCCTTTTTCATAACAGACATAGGCTGAGTATTAACGTGAGAGAGAATCAGACGTACATTCTGCTCCTTGCACTTCTTGTGCAGATTCTCGATAGCATTCATTGCAGTTGCGTCAAGGGAGGTAACGCTTCTCATTCTGAGAATAAGGCAGTGAGTGTAGTCTTTGAGTCTGATGTCCATAATTGTATCTGCAGTACCGAAGAACAGAGGTCCGCTTACTTCGTAAACTCTTACATCCTTGGGAACATTTTTTAACTCAATGCTGTCACTGTCATTTTCAGGGTCAATGTACTTCCAACCCTCAACAGAAGTTTCTTCGCTCATACGCTTCATAAGCAGTATAGCTGCAAGTACAAGACCTACAACAATAGCAACAACAAGGTCAAAAATAACAGTGAGCACAAAGGTTGTCACCATTACAATAATATCACTCTTTGGTGCTGTTTTACAGATACGTACAAACTTCTTCCATTCACTCATATTATACGCAACTACAAAGAGAATAGCCGCAATAGCAGGCATAGGAATAAGCTCTGCATAGGGCATAAGGAACAGGAGTACCAGCAGTAAAACTATAGCATGAACCATGCCTGCAACAGGTGTTCTGCCACCATTCTTAGCGTTAGCAGCTGTTCTTGCAATAGCACCCGTAGCAGGGATACCGCCGAAGAATACAGAGGCAATGTTACCTGCACCCTGTGCCACAAGCTCCATATTGGAGTTGTGTCTGGAGTTTATCATGCTGTCTGCAACAACGCAAGAGAGCAGAGATTCAATAGCTGCCAGAATTGCAATAGTGAACGCATCAGGAATTACAGCCTTGATTTTTTCAAAGCTGAAATCCATAGAGCCGAAATCTACGTTAGGAAGGCCTGAGGGGATTGTGTACAGGTCGCCGATTGTAAACACGCCCTCCTGAAAAGATGGTATGAATGCTACCATCAGTGCACCCACAACAACAGCAATCAGTGATGGAGGAACTTTTTTTTCTACCTTTGGGTAGAAGATGAGAATAGCAAGACATACAACTCCTACAACCAGAGCTTGCCAACTGAAGGTGCCGATAGAAGCGATATTTGCCTCGATTTTTTCGATAGTCTCAATTGGTTTTAACCCATCGGCGTAGGAAAGACCGAGAAAATCTTTAATCTGTCCAATAAAAATAGTTACAGCAATACCTGCAGTGAAGCCTGTTGTGATAGTGTGGGGGATAAACTTGATCAGTGAGCCAAGCTTGAATACACCCATCAGTATCAGCATAATACCTGCAATAACTGTTGCAATGAATAGTCCGTCCATACCCTGTGCTGCCACAACGCCTGCAACAATAGTTGCAAAAGCTGCAGTAGGACCCGCAATCTGCACACGGCTGCCGCCTAAAAAGGATACTACAAATCCTGCCGCAATTGCAGTATAGATACCGCAGGCAGGTTCAACTCCTGAAGCCAGAGCCAATGCAATTGATAACGGCAGAGCTATAATAGCTACAATAATACCTGCAACAAGGTCTTTTACAAACTGCTCCTTGGTGTAGGTTTTCATTGCACTGAAAAGCTTCGGCTTAAGATAAAAACTTTTCTTCAATAAAACCACTCCTCATTTTCGTGTTTAACACACGGCAACAAGTATATCACCAAGAGTGGTTTCTAAAATTCCTTTAAAGCAAAATAACTGTACGAATATTTACTGACTAAATGTGAAAAAATGTGTATTTTATTAAATCAGTTAAGTACAGACTCTTTGTGTGTGATGTTTTCCTTTTCGTTATGCTTGTTTATGAAGTAAAGCACAAGGTCAATGCTAACCACAATAAGGTTGAATATATAAAGTCCAAGAACATAGTTTATCTGTCCGCTGAGCACCTTACCAAGAATACCGCAAATGTATCCTACAATGATAGCTAGGATAAATACAAGGCTTTTGCCTTTGGTTGATTTGGATGTTATGCTCTTGTATACCGAGATAGGCCAGGACATACCAAAGCAAATTAACATAATGAATTCAAAAATTTGTGTCATAATGAATACCTCATTTCTTTTTTGTTTTCAATATAATACTCTTGACAAACGTAAAAGTAAAATATATTATTCTTATGATACCTATAACAAATCCTTATAGATTAAGAGGTGTTCAGTATGGAGTTGCAGAAACTAAGATATTTTTATGCTGTGGCAAAATTTCAGCATATGACCAAAGCGGCAGAATATATCTCTATAGCTCAGCCTGCACTTTCTCAGGCTATCAAATCTTTGGAGAATGAACTACAGGTTGAACTGTTTGTGAAGAAGGGGCGTAATATAGTCCTTACCGAATACGGTTTGTATCTTAAGGAACGACTTGAGACAATTCTGCCTGAGATTGACAGCATACCGGCTGAAATTGACAAGATGAAGAAACGTGTCAGTAAAACAGTAAAGCTTAATATCCTTGCTGCATCCGCCTTTGTTATTAATGCAATCGTTGAGTACAGAAAAAGTCATCCTGATGTTGTATTTGATTTTGAGCAGAACGAGCAGAGGACAGACTGCGATATAGTTATCAGCACTAATGGACTTACTCACAATTCACTTACACCATGTGTGAAAAGTTGTGCAAAGACAGAGCGGATATTTCTTGCTGTTCCAAAGAACTCTCCTTATGCTAAGCAGGATTACATTGACCTGAAGGATGTTCGTGAGGAAGAATTCGTAATGCTTTCAAGTGC
>JAZSLX010000018.1:0-19601 GCA_045535605.1 Ruminococcus sp. | reverse complement strand
CCGGCAATTGCGGCAACCATTTCGATAATTGCAATGACCATCATCCACCCATTGAATACGCGACTCTTGCGGAGATCCTCGCGTGCTTCATCGTTAGATTCTTTTTGTGCACTATACATTTCTTCAAGCTTTTTATAGTTGGCTGAGAGAAGAGCGTTCTGTTCGGTTGTCACTTTCAAATGTTCTTCAAGAACCTCTCGTTGAGCTTGCTCCGCTTTTAGTTGCTCGGAGAGGATATCATTTTGAGATTTTAGCTCTACCAGCTGCTCTTCCATCAACTCTTTCTGTGCAACACTTGCCTCTGCTCCGGCAACTATTTTGGCATCTCTACGTGCTTTTTCTCTATTAATTTGGTCAATCACAGCATAGCTTTCTTCCATTTGAGCCGAAAGTCGCTGTGCCGAATTAATGGCAGGAGAGATGTCAAAATTAAAATTATTAAGGTCCAAGTTGCTCATTTAATTCAACCCCAACTCTTCAAGATATTTTGCCATCTGCTTCTCAACTTCAGCAATGCGAGTTTTCAAGTCTGCGATTTCCGCATTTACCTCGTCAATATCAATGATTTCCTCTTCTTCAAAGGTATCTACATAACGAGGAATATTGAGGTTGTATTCATTTACTTTAATTTCATCAAAGGTTGCAACGTAGCTGTATTTTTCTATTTCAGCATTCTCGCCACTTCTGTATGCTTTATAGGTTGCAACAATTTTATCAACATGCTCCTGAAGAAGTATGTTTTTGGCTTTATCCTTCTTGAATTCTTTTGAAGCATCTACAAAAAGAATATTAGAAGATGTACGTCCCTTTCTAAACACAATAATGCAAGCAGGAATAGATGTGCCATAGAAAAGGTTTTCGGGAAGACCGATAACTGCATCAATCAAATTCTTTTCAAGAATGCTTTGACGGATTCGACCTTCGGCAGCACCTCTAAAGAGAACACCGTGAGGAGCAACAGCCGCCACGCGTCCATTACCACTCATACTTGCTATCATATGCAAAAGAAAAGCCCAATCGCCTTTACTAGCGGGGGGAATACCTATATCAAAGCGGTGCCAACGGTCAAGACCTGCCTCCATTTTAAATTCTTTTTTCTTGCCTTTTTTACCCTTTGCAGTTTCTTCCTCGTCATCAACCGCAACCTCGCCGCCGGGGTTGAAGCCGGAAGCCCATTTATCCAAACTAAAGGGCATATTGGCGACAATGCAATCGAATTTCATAAGATTGCCATCGCTATCCAGGTGCTGAGGATTAGCAAGAGTGTCGCCCCACTTAATGTTGGCATCCTCAACGCCGTGGATAAACATATTCATACGAGCCATAGAAATAGCAGAATTGTTCTTCTCTTGGCCATACATTTGGACCTTATCAAAACCGCCTTTACGAGCCGCACGAATCAACAGCGAACCGGAACCGCAGGTGGGGTCATATACACGATCGTCTGCTACAGGACAAACGATTTGTGCCATAATTTCGGACACTTGCTGAGGCGTGAAGAAGCTGCCTGCCTTTTTGCCGGCCATCGTAGCAAATTCGCCAATCATATATTCATATGCATCGCCAATAACGTCGGCAGGAATTTGGCCTTCCTTTGTTTCAATACAGCTGGGTCTAAGATTTAAATTCTCAAAATCTCCAAGCAAGTTTCTAAGTAGAGGGTTTTTCTGTTCTTTCTTGCCGAGATTACTCTCGCTATTGAAATCAATGCCACGGAAGATACCATTAAGTATTGCGTTGGAACTTTCAATGCCTGTTAATGCTTCGCTGATTTTGTTGCCAAGGTCAGTAGCGAACTTATTGTCAAGCAAGTAATCGAAGGTATGCTCTTTCTTTAAAGAAAAAGGAAGATTTTCAATCTGACGCTCCAAGCGAATGCCGGAGTATTCCTTTTCAAGTTCTTCAACACTTTCTTTATATGTATCACTAAGATATTTTACAAAAAACATTGAAAGCACATAATCTTTATAGTTCGATGCATCGATGTTATCGCGGAAAGTATTAGCTCCCGCCCAAAGTGCTTTCTTAATATCGTCAAAGGTTGTCATCTTAGTCATTGTTTTTTCCTCCGGATAAATTAATGTATCGAGTTAACTCGTAATTGTTTTTAATACATTCAAGTTCTGCGAGCTTGTTTTTCATTTTCTTAAGTTCTATGTTTAAAAACCACACTTCGCCCATTTGCTTTTGTTTTTCATAGGGCAGCAACGGGATTTTAATTTTTTCTAAATCAGATCTGCTTACAGATTTCATAACTGCGCCTACTGAAGACGATTCGGAAACTGAAGGAATTTTATCATTTAAAATCATTGCAAGGTATTTAGCATTTACTCCATCGCGTGCAGTCAAAACAATTAGGTTGTTTCCTGCATATAGATCGTCCGCTATTTCAGAGATATAATTCACATAACTGGGCGTTATGCGTTTAATTACAATGTCTTGTGGGTGTACCGCAAAGCTCTCATCCGGAACGTAATTTGCCAAACTCGGTTCGCCCATTATGTTGTTATCAGCTATGAAGTTAGAACACGATAGCCACCTTGTTTGTTCTTGCTGCGTTTTCATCCTCGACGGAGCTACCGAACAAAACTTAATCTCGGCAACTTCACTCAATTCTAAATATCGCATATTCTCTCCTTAAATCAAAGTAAGGATGCAGTAAGATAGAATCCTGCATCCTCGGTTTTAGTATTCGGGCAAATTTTCGAGGTTATCAGCCTTAATGTAGTTGCTGTCCGTTCTGATATAACGGTTATCAACCACGTGAACATCCTCACCGACTACCCATCTGCCATTTCTAACGTACTTGGTTTTAGTACTATTGGGATTTGCATTGATGAAATTAATCATCTGCTGCTTGGTACAAGTGTTTTCCGCCCAATCTCCAAAAGTATTTGTCCAGGTTACGTTAGCGATGTATTTATAGCCGTAGGAATCAGTTTCATAGTGGACCTTATCGATATAAACCATCTATTTTCTCCTTTCCTTAAAATTCACAAATAGACGGTTATACTTGACATCAGACCAGAGATCTGTTAAACTTTAACTACCACATTAAAGGTGTCAAGCACACCATCAACGCACTGATGTTCTATCAACACCAGTGCGTTTCTCTTTGTTACTAACATCATAACACCGAGACCCAAAAATGTCAAGTGGTTTCAGATTGTTTTTTTGCTGTATTTCATTTACGACATCTTGTAGCCGTTCTTATTTTGTACTTTTTTGCTTTTTCGATCGTTTTTTGATTGTATTCCTCCTTAAATCGCTTCCACGTTTAGCAAACTCCCATATTCCTATATTCCGATAACTATACTCTTAACAACCCCATCACACTGAAGATTAAAACACACGCCCACTTTCTTAATACCACTCTACAAAAAGAAACGCACAAAAGGTGCCGACTCTGAAGAGAATCGGCACCTTGTTTTATCTGCTATTATATTGTCAGTATTCGATTGCGATTTTTATTACCTTATCCAGTTTATTTTCGAAGATGTGGTAGGCTTTGTCTATCTCGTTTAAGGGGAAGGTGTGGGTTATGAGGGGTTCGGTGTTTATCTTGCCTGTTTCGATAAGTTTCAGAATCTCATCGCAATCGCAACCATCAACTCCGCCTGTTTTGAAGGTCAGATTCTTACCGTACATATCGGGCAGAGGAAGAGTCTGTGGCTTTCCATAAAGTGCCACAACCGTAACGATTGCATTAGGTCTTGCACATTCGTATGCAAGCCTGAAAGTAGAGTCTGCACCTGCAACCTCAAGAACAACATCTGCACCGCCAAGCTCGCTCTGATTCATTACAAAATCAAGCCACTTATCGGGAGTCACAGTCAGCACATCGGGGTAGTGCTTATTTACAAACTCGATGTGGTTAGGGTCGGTTTCGCAGACGATAATCTTCTTGGGATTCTTGAGCATTACACACAGGAGAGTACAAATCCCCGTAGGGCCTGCACCAATGATGAGCACTGTGTCATCCTCGGTAATCTCGGAGATTCTTGTTGCCCAGAAACCTGTTGCAAGGACATCACCTACAAGTAGAGCCTGTCTGTCGGAAACAGTATCGGGGATTTTGTTAAGACCCTGGTCGGCAAAAGGCACACGGACATACTCTGCCTGACCGCCATCAATTCGGCAACCAAGAGCCCAACCTCCGTTTTTATCGGTGCAGTTATTTACAAAACCTTTCTTGCAGAAAAAGCAATCTCCGCAGAAGGTTTCTACATTCACAGTAACCCTGTCACCCTTTTTCACGTGGGTAACGGCAGAGCCTGTTTCCTCAACTATACCCACCATTTCGTGACCAACTGTGATACCCTCAACTGCTCTCGGCACAGAACCGTGTTTGATATGTATATCACTTGAGCAGACACTTGCAAGAGTCACCTTGACGATAGCGTCACGCTCATGTAAAATTTCAGGTTTCGGCTTTTCTTCAAAATCGAAAACACCTTTGGTTTTGTATGTATATGTCAGCATAGTTTCACCTGTTTCAAAACCAATTTACAACCACTGAATAAATGCAGTTTTATCTGTACTGTTGTAGCCCGCTTTTTTATAGAAATTCAATGTTTCTTCACTTTTAGAGCCTGTCAGTAGCATCATTTTGTAGCAATTAACATTTACCGCTATGCCCTTTGCAAAGTTCAGACATTCAGTAGCATAACCTTTTCCTCTGAAGTCCCTGTGTGTTACCACATTTTCTACAAACGCATAAGGTCGCACATTTCTTGTGAGATTGGGTATGATTACACAGACACAAGAGGACACTATCTTACCCTCTACCTCACAAACTATAAGATGATGATTTTCGTCATTTATTATCTGTTCCCAAGTATCAGATAAATGCTCTGAGTCCTCTGGTATTTCCGTTTCGTGTAAATCAAGATACAGTTCAAGAATATCTTTTAAATCATCCCTATTTGCTTCTCTGATCATATTAACTCCACCTTATATCAGAACACCATTACAATGGTCGATTTCATGTTGGATTATTTGTGCAGTCCAGCCTGTGAAGGTTTTGATTCGTGTTTCAAATTTCTCGGTCTGCCACTGCACTTTTATAGACTGATAACGTTTGCATTTACGAGGACCGCCAAGGAGCGAAAGACAACTTTCTTCAGCATCATAAGGACCTGATTTTTTGATAATCTCAGGGTTGAACATCACCATATATTTACCCTCGTTATCAAAAGCAATTATACGCTTTCTCACACCAATCATATTAGCTGCCATACCAACGCAAGAATCCTTGTGAGCGATTAACGTATCAAGCAAATCCTGCGCAATCTGCAAGTCTTCTATTGTTGCGATCTCCGACTTTCCACCAAGGAAAATCGGGTCGTGCATAAGTTCTTTTACCATATATGTCCCCTACCGTAAATCTGATATTTTACAAAATAATTATACAACTGACACCCCGTAAATTCAACACTTAACATCACTCATCCCCTCATCTGAGGCTTTTATTATATTTTATAATTCTTGCTTTATATATTTCCTTACCACCGGGTGGCTAAGCCCTTTGCCATTTGGTGACCGCTTTTTTGTTTGCAAATTAAGAATGCAACAATACAAGTGACTAAGGTTGCAATGTTAATCTATTGCACTGCTTGACTTATAAGTTTTTCTAAGGTAACATACCCACACTTAAGGTAGAGGTTATAGATTTTACCCTCTGCCTGATGCACATTGACAATTGAAAACGTAAACATCGGTTTCAATCATAAACCCACCCTAAAACCACCCTTAATCGTGGCACGGGGTTTCCTCTTCATCCATAATTATTGAAACAGGACAACCGCGATGCTGTGCCACAGTTAAATACTTTTACATAAGTTAATCAAAAAACAGACCAATGCTCAAAAGAACATTGGTCTTTATCCTTTATCATCAACGCAACTAATTAACAACTTTGTTTCAGATATACTTTATATCAAATCTGAAAAGTTGATTTCGGGTTCGCTTGTGTTTTTGTATGTTGAATCTGTTGTGTCGGGCGTTTCATGCACAGCATTTGTTTCAATTTCGATAGTGTTTTCGCTTTCCGGCACACTATCGATTATCTGTGAAGGTGATGAACCGGCATCAGGTTCGGTGTTTGTTCCCTCATCTGTAGTTAACATAGTGCTTTCGGACGTAACATCTGAATATATTATATCCGAAGAATCTGATGCAGGCACGTCGTTATGTGTATATATGTCATCAGTTTTGTTGCAGCCGCAAAAGAGCAAAACCGATAACACAATCAAAAAAATAGTTATTAATCTGATTTTCATTAATTACTCCACTCTTACCTTTAATTTACTTCGTCGCAATATTCAAATCACGCAAATCAGGAACGCAGAATCCACTGATTTTTCTGAGCCTTCATCTTTTCATAATTTTCATTGTTTGCTCTTATGAAAAAGAAGAAGAGTATTTTTCCCGCCAGAAATACAATAACCAGAGGAATTGCTCTTGCATAAGTATGCAGAACCTGTGTCATTGCAGCAAAGAAATCAATATAGAAACCTGCAACATAAGCACTTGCCAAAAAAGCAAAATAGAAACCAATCAACACAAACTCTGTTACAGATGCTGTCTTCGGAAGAAAAACAAGTATCAAAGCAAACATGCCATACAGAACAAAGAACGCAATTACACCCATATCACTCAAAACATGGGAATCGCCCCCGAAAAATGTTCCTACCAGCACAAGAAAAAAAGTAAAGGTTTTTATGGGACGGTACATAACCGCAAAGGGCAAAACCATCTTGAAAATTATGCCAAACCAGTTGCCCATTTTATCCAGAACAACAGAAATAAGCCTAAACATAGTATGCACCTGTCTAAAATTTAAGAAGTGAAGAAATCGTTGAACAACGCTGTGATATTCACGTATGAATTATCATTGTCACGAGGCTCTACAGATGATGCAGTAACCACATCTTTCTTCTTAAAAAGAAAAATTTCTATTTCAAACTTTTCGTATGGTTTTTTCATACTGAAAATCTCCTTTCGATTCAGATCAAGGACGAACTATCTGGTTGAAATAACCGTCATTATCCTTGGAGGGGGGTGTCACCTGAGGTTCAGGTGGGATTGTAGTCTGAGGCACTGAGGGTTCGGTTTCCTCTGTGGGCTCAGTTTTGCCTGAAGGTTCAGTTTCATCGGTAATGGTATTTTCCTGAACTTCGGTCGTGCTTTCCTGTATGTCAGCAGAGGATTCTGTAACCTCCGTGATATCAGTTTCACAATCTGTTGAAGTTTCAGAGGAGCTAGCCTCTGTCATAGTTTCAGCAGGGAAGCCCTCCACAAGACCTGCAATATACTTTTGTATTATTGTTGCATCTTTGATATTTACCGTTCCGTCAGCATCTCCATCAGCAAGGCGTAACTCTTCGTCAGAAAAATTTTGCAAGAACGCACAATACCGCTGAATAGCTGTAGCATCTTTAATGTTAACTGTGCCGTCACGATTGGCATCTCCTGCACCGTAAGTTCCTGCAAAAACAGACAATGCAGTAATACTGCCTGCAAGCAAAAGCACAATAGTCAACATTGCAATATATTTTTTCATAAACATCACTCTAATCATAAAGGTTATGTGTAACCTCAATCTTTTTTCTGACTGTTGCTTTACCGCAAAGGTGAATCAACAGTCAGAAACTTACAAAGAAACAAATTATTCAACGGTTCTTGAAACATTCATACTGCTCATAGTATCAGAAAAACTTGCACTGCAGCCGCCGAAACTTACTGTGCCTGCGTAGTTGTTGTAGTAAGTTCTGTAAAGTCCGTTAGCGTCATAATATCGCATATAAGAGCGTGCTGTAACGGCAGTATTCTGAGCCTCTGTTAGAGCGTCACCTTCAAGGCCGTCATAAGTGATAACAGTTGTATACAGTCTGTATTCATCATAGGTGCGGTGGTCGTCATAACCGCTGCACTTCATATTCTGAACATATCTGTAATCGCTTCTGGTATCAACACCGTTTACATTTTCTCCGCAATACTGCAAAAGATATTCATCTTTGTCGATACCAAAATATTCGGCTACCTGCTCGGTTGTATCGGTTCTTGCAACAATAAAACCGTATTCTGCACCGCCTGAGTTAAGAGCCTGTCCGTCACGGTTGTTGATAGCGTTGATTCCGTCATACACTTTGTCGCTGAGAACTGTGATAAATCTAAGACCCGTGCCTTCCTTGCCGTAGTGATAACTGTCATCTTTTTCTATGTCGCGTATCTGCACACCTGCAAGGTCATATCCCGGATACATACTATTAGCATAAGGGATAACCTTAGTGTCATCAGCATCCTGAGTTACATCCTCAATCACAATCCAATGAGCATAAATATGGGCATCCTCTGTATACACATCGCTCCACTCAATGGGTCTGCTGTCTTCGTTGTTATCTTTGTCAAGATACCAACCCTTGAAGATATACTTGTTGTTGTCTGTGTAACTGAACTGGGGCAAATCGTAGAAAGATGTTATGGTGTTATTACTACCCAGAGTGAATGCTCCCTCGGGAGTATTGCCCTGCTCGTAGTAAACACGGAAAATATCCTCTGTTACATCCTCGTTATTTGCGTGGAAGGTAACCGTAAAGAGCTTCTCCCACTTAGCTGTAAGGGTAACATCTTCGGCTACCTCAGCTCCGATTCCGGTAACAAGTTTATCATTCTTATCAAACCAACCCAGGAACTTGTAGCCCTCACGGGTAGGAGTTGCATCGCTCAAATCTGTATAATAGCTCCAGATATGGCCTGTACGGTAGTTGCCGCCCGATACTGTATATTTTTCGAAGTTCTCAATATAGTCGGCTTCTGTTTGCTCAAAATTCAGGTCAAATACAACGTTGTACCTTTTGGGCTGAAGCTCAATAGTGAGAAGCTGTGTCTGGTGCTCAGGATTTAGATTCTCAAAAGCACTGTAACGGGCACTGCCGTTGTAGTACACAAAGAACGGTGCTGTGGCAGAATTCATTTCTGTTTCTATGCCGTTGATTGTATAATCCTTAAGAAGAACTGCGTAATCATAGAGGGTGTGTCCGTCAGGCTTTGAAATCCAGACAGGATAACTGTTTTCACCTGTACCCTCTTTACCAAGAGCTGTGTCCTGTCCCTTTACAATATCATCGTCAACCATCTGGCTGATTACAGGCCAACCCTGAGGCAAATCGCCGCTAAGGTCATCATCATATAAAACAAGCACCTCTGTACTGCTTGGACGATATCCCTCGCCTATAGAAGAAGCGATAACCTTATACTGAAGGTCAAAATCGCGGGTTGAAAACTCCATATAGGCGTTTACATCCGCCACAAGAGGCTCTACTTCTCCAAGCTCCGCCATAAAGTTTGCAGTGCTATACTTATCGTAGTCAAACTTTACAAGAGGATTTATACTGTCAGGCTCATTCTGATACTTTACGGCATAGTTTGGATTACTGATAAGAACTCTGTACTGTGTGCCGTCATCGGGAACAGATGCAAACATATACACTGCTGTACCCATGGGTTTTTCTACCTCATCAAGAGCCATATCATTGTACACAACATCCAGCTTCTGAGACTGGATTGTTTCTGTATAACCATTGGGAAGCAGCTTCTGGAGATATACGGTAACTGAGTGTGTTCGGTCAACCGCATTAATAACACGAAGCTCATCAGCATCTCCGTCTAAGTGATAGAATCCCGCAACAGAGATAACACCCTGAATGATAAGAGGCTCTTTCCACTTTGCACGGAGAGTAAGGTCATCAAAAAGTCCTTCGCCTGTATTTACGGCTTCTTCTGTAATATTGCCGTTCTCGTCAACTACATACCAGCCGTCAAACACATAACCGCCGTCTCTTGTGGGAGTATACTGAGAAAGGTCGGGAACTTCAATCTGATTTTCTTGGGCCTTATTTTCAGTTGTACCGTCTGAGAATTTACCGCCGTCAGGCTCAAAGGTTACCGTATGGGTATTAATACTGATAACACCTAAGAGGCTTCCCTGCTGAACAGCATCGGCACTAAAATATGCACCCTCAAGTGCTGTCTTTACACTATCAGGATTTGCTCCGCCGTCAACACAAATTGTTGCCTTGTATCTTCCTGCAGGTGTAACGTATTCGATGTTCTTTAAATCCTCATCTGCTGAGTCCTGTGTATAAATAATAGTTCCGTTCTCAAGAACATAGGAAACCACCTTGATGCGGTAGTAATAGGTTTCTGCGCCTGACGCATTGTGCATCCATACAGGGTATGAACCTGTAGCTGTGCCGTTTTCATCAAGATGCAACGTAACGAAAGTATCGTGGTGCTGTGAAATGTGGTGCCAGTTATTAGCCTCCAAAGTGTGCTCACCGTTATTATAGTCATCGGTGTACCAGGAAAGAACCTTTACATCCACTGCCTTTGGCTTGTACTCGGGATGCTCTGCCACCAGCTGCTTTGAGTTTTCGTCAAGCTCAACCGTAAAGGTAAGGTCAGCGTTCTTGGGGTCGTATCGGAGTTTTACGTCCACAGTAACGTTTCCTGATTCGTCGGTAGTTGTTGTAAGGCCCGTAATCTCATAACCTGACTTTGTTATCTCAACCGAATAATCATTACCGGGTGCCACATTTGAAAGCAGAGGTGCCTTTGCTGTGTAAACGGTTTCGTCTGTATGGGTGTCGGCATCTACATACCTTGAAACCTCAAACAACTCGTGACTGAATACAGATTCGCCGTCCCAGTCAATCACGGTAGGGGCATCGAATACGTCGGCAAAGTCCTTATCTGAGCTGCCCTTTGGTCTGCTCATAAGGTCCATAGATATATCGTGTCTGTCTTCATCATCGGTATAATGCCCTGCTTTGTTTTTGTCGTAATGGTCAACATTAATATTTACAAAAACATCTATACCCTTTACCCACTGAGCAGTAAGCACATAGGGAGCTGAAATTCCGCTTGTAAGAAGGCTGTCGGCAGAGTAAAGGTTGCTGTCTTCATCTTGCCACCCTGTAAACACATAGCCTTGCTTATCAAGTGCAGGTCTGGTATTTACAGAAGAGCCTGTTACATAATAGTCTGTGCCAAGGTCAGTTTCGCCGTCTTTGTATTGAACAGAGTTATAGAACAGGTATCTTGTACGGTCAGCGTGGTGCATAACCATAAGCTGTTCATCAATTTTTGTGCTTTCATCAGCGGTGTAATACAGCTGATAGGAGCCTGTATCAAGAATTGAGGTGTAGGTACCTGTTGCGGTTTCGGGCTTGGAAAGTTTTATAAACTCCTTACCGTTTACTTCTTTTGCATAAATTTCTGAGTAATCCGAAACATCCTCAATATTAACCTTTGTACCTGTTGCGGTGTGAGTTTCGGAGTTGTATGTACCGTTAAGGTAAACCTCTACCGTGCCCTTAAACACAGGCAGAGTTGTATCGTAAACAAAAGCGTATGTATAACGGGTGTTGTTGTTTTCGTCTTTATACTCTGCTCTTACCTCTACCATATACTCTGTGTTGGGATTAAGTCCCTCAAAGAGGATTGTGCCGTCAGGCTGTTTTACGCCCTCATTGCCGTTAATAAAGTATCTGCATCTGGGATCAAGGCTTTCTTTATCAAGAGTAAGTGTGTAAGCAGTAGTGGAAGTGGTAGGCTTTTTGAACACATACACAGTTGTAGTAGCGGTAGCTTCAGTATATTCGTGGAACTTACACTGCTTCTTTTCTATTGTTAACTCAACCTTTGCATCTCCGCCTGCGTCCGTGCTTCCTTCGCCCTTAAGTTTTCCTGCTGTAATATAATAGTCCCCGTTCTGAGTAAGGGTAATATTCTCTGCTCCACTGACTATTTTACCTTTATTGACTGTGCTTTCTACACAGGTAATATGAAGAATTGCACTTTCACCGAGAAGGTCTTTTACATTTCTTGTGTCACCTTCGAAAATACCTATGGTAACATCATCCATATCAACCTGCAGGCTATGGTCAACTATACCGTTATATTTGTAAGTCTGCCAGAAAAGAATGCCTGACGAAGTAACAGTACCTGTATGGGAATCACTTCCGATTATGTTGCCGTCTTTATCCTTAACAGTTACCGAGATAGTTCCTTTGTAGGCGTTGTAATCCTGAATTGTAGAACCTGTACCTGAGGTGTTTGAACCGTAAATAGCCGCCCAGCAGTAACCTGTGCCTGTGAACTTATCTTTGTAGCTGCGTCCTGACATATTGTTGCTTGCTGCTATCTTGCTGTTGTAAATCTCTACCTCACCGTCAGTACCGTCAATGTAATACATATTGTGGGAGTTGTAAACATAGAGATATGTACCCAGCGTGTTTGTCCACTCATAAGTAAGCTCACGGACATTTCCGTCATATCCCGTCACGCGTGCTTCCAGAAGCTCGCTGGAACGCAACTCCTCCTGAGCACCCCGCATAAAGCTTACAATCTCAACTTTAGGTGTTGAGCTGTTTGTGTCAGCAGTTACGTTTATTGGCAGTATACTAACTGCCATCAATAACACCAGTAACAGCGACACACTTTTCTTCCAAAATTTTTTCACCATGTTCATGCCTCCAAGCAAAAAATAAAATGTATTATTATTAAAGGTGTTACAGATTATTATACCATAATATTTTATAATTTTCTACTATTTTTGTATATTTTATCAATTTAATGTTTATAATTTTTTATATTATTTCCGCTTATATATTCCTTATCGCCTGATGGCAAATCCCTTTACCATTTGGTAAACACATTTTTGCTGTTTGAGAATAAGGAACCAACTTACATTTCTGTTTTATGTAAGGTAATATTCAGAGGCTCAGGGTGATGTATGTGAGGAAGTGAAAACTTTCCCTGACCAGCAAAAAAAGCATCTCAAAAGTGCTGAAAAATCATCAATTAGCAATTTAATAGCAGTACATTGCTAAACACCGCTTAAGGCAATTCTGCAACTAAGGCTCAACACTCGGCAAAGTCCGACACGCACTCTTTTGAATCCCAACTTGCTCCAAAACCGCGTGCCGAGGGTTCAATTCCTTCTGACTTTACCAAAATTTAGGACATCTCATTTTGTGGTGTCCTTTTTATTTTGCCTTTTTATTTTATATCAAAAGCCGCTTTAACTCTCATTAAAACAGCTATTTCTGTATCTATTCGGTTTTGTTTCCTATTGCTCCTATATATTTAACATAAGCACACCTACTGTTTATATACACATCCGTAGCAGGACTTTAGCAGGGAAATAAAAAGTTAACCCCTCTGTATTTATGCAGAGGGGTTGATCAGTCTATTAAAACTTAATTTATATTACGCAATGGATTCGCCAATGGGGAAACCTGTTTCTATACCTGCGATATGTTTCTGAATTGCAGTTGCATCCTTAATATTTACAACGTCTGAACCGTCAACATCTGACACATCATATCCTTCATTGGTAAGAGTGATAAGACCTGCAATATGCTTCTGTATTGCTGTTGCATCCTTGATATTAACCTTACCATCACCATCTGCATCACCTGACAGCCCGCTTTCTTTTGGGATAGTAAAATCAAGTGTGAATCCTGCTGCTTTGTCAGAATAAGCGTACAAAACAGCTGCATCTTTACCGTTAATGATTGCATTTATAGCCAATATGCCGTCTGAATCGGTCATGAAAAAACAACCTTCATTTGCTTTAACCCATACCTCTGCCTGATATGTATGACCTTTTTCGAAAACATCAGATTCAGAAAGTTTGATGTGTTTTCCGTCGGTCACATCGTACCAATACATATTATTAACAATAAAACCTGGTGTTCTTTCTATAATACTGATTTCAGCATTAAGTCCTGCTATCGGCTCAGTTACTTCAACTGCTACATCTTTAATGATAAGAGGCTGATACACATTTACAAAATAACACACAGACTCCGTTGCTATCTCATTCCCCTCGGGATCAAGAAGGAAAAGCTCATGGTAGATATAATATCTTCCCGGAACGGTTGCAAAATCTTTAAGATTCACTCTGTCTCCCGTATGGGTATAGTAAAGGCTTTCTCCTTCACGCTGGATATATGTGCTACCGTAAACTATGTAATCTGCAAGCGCCATATTCCTCGGCAGATTCTTTATCTTAAAGGCAAAGGGGATATCCATCGAATCAGTGCCCAGGTACGCATTGCCTAAATTAACATTAGGGCTTGTATCAGACGGATCTTTCCATTCAAAATCAAGTATACCGGGTGCGATGTCTGAGTCTTGCTCAACAATAAAATAAACATCACCATAATAGTTGCCTGAGTCATCACTATTGATGTTTACTGTTATAGTATAATTTGAGGTTTTGGTATCAATGGATACATTCAGCTGAGGGTTGTCGTCAAACTTATACCCGTCACCATGCTTAAGATAAATACGACAATAATATCCTCCCGGGAGAAAGACATCGGTGCTATTCATTAAAGGACCAGTAACCCCTACCTGCGGACCATACCACTCGACTTTATCCACCGAATAACCATCAGTCGGTGATGTGGTAACGCTATAATCAGGTGTCTGTGTAAAATACGGATGTGACAGACCGGATACATACACATCTGAAAGAACTGAAACATCGAGAAATGTAAAACGGAATACCCGACTATATACAACCCCACCATCGTAAGTAATCTTACATCTGTAATCATAATGGTCAAGATTATTTGTAGCGGTAATCTTGAAATGATTTGTCTTTGTACCCTGATATGCATAATTGTCTTCCAAAGCAACCATACTACCGATATCCATAGAGCCTGCTTGCCATTGGTATGATACATTACTTGCGCCTTTAACCTTAAGTACAATCTCTCCATAACTATCTTCATAAGGAGTGAGATTTGACGATTCAACCGAAATCACAGGCTTTGAAGAAGCTGACTGTGCTACATCAACTCCCTTAGCAAACGCTGTGAATGGTACAGCGTAAAATACACTTAATACCATAATAACAGCTAGTAATAAAGATATGATTTTCTTCATAAAACCGCCTCCGCAAATATTTTCTATAAATATATCTTCTATATAAAGTATACCATCGCTATCCCCACACAGGTAGCTCACCTGTAGATGGGATTTCGGTTTATTTCGCTATAACCTTCGTACCAACAAAAATACCTTTCTTTACAAAACGCGTTTAATGTAAAACGAAAACTATTTTTCACGGCAACTACATATCAATAAGATAAAACATACTAGCTCCCGACTATGATAGTCGGGAGCTTTTACATGTTATTAATTTTCAGAATCCGCCAAGAGTAAAGGCTATGAGTTCCATTGCTGATTCGTCAGCACGGTCCTCTGTCATAACTGTGAGGATACTGCCATCTGAGAGCAGTGTGCCGCCGCAGAACCAAGGATAGGTTGTTGAGAACAACTCGTCATCGTCAGCGCAGCCTGCAAATGTGCCTGTGTTATCCCAGAAAACAACTTCTCTCATATTTCCATCCAGGCCAATGAATCCTTGTGGAATCTTTGCAACAAATGTAACACTGCCCAGACCTTCGCCTTCTTCGTCTGCAAGTGTTTTCTGGAGTGTGCCGTTCTGGTTATAAACAAACACCTTGTGTCCGCTTTCGTCTACTGCATTACCTGCAACGTAGATATAGTCTTTGTCAATAATAACTGTGGAAATTGTATCCACCTCAGCAAAGGTAATTGCCTCGGTTGTAATCGTGTCGCCTGAGATAGTGATTTTCTCACATTCAGAGCCTGAGAACCAACTGATACCCCATTTACCCGAGGGATGCATTGTTACATAATCTGTTCCTTCATAAGCTGCAGTCTGCACACCGTCCTTGAGGCACACAAGGTCCTCGCTAAAGCCTGATAACCACACACTTCCGTCATCAGTTGCGTTGATATAGCTGTAATCACCTTCAATGTCGATGTCTTTCTCAAACTTCAGAGTATCGCCGTCAAAAGCATACTGCTTAACAGCATCATCGCCTACTATATAAGCGGTGTTGCCTGTTACTGCTACTGCATGGTCAAAGGTCTCGTTGGTAATAACACACTCGTCAAAAGGAATCCACTTGCTATTAACCGAGAACACACCTACCCCAAAAGCTTTGTCCTCTGCAGAAAAAGGCTCTCCCTCCCAATACCAGGGAGCGTCTGTGTTCCCTGTATCTGTCAGAGTGAACTCAAGACCTGCAAGGAGAGTTTCCACATTAGCGTCCTCGTAGTCACCGATTATCTCTACAAACACAGTAGTACCTGCACCCTCGTTACGGCCAAAGTATCTTACACAAGGATCACCCCAGTATTCGCCTTCATGCTTCACGCAATCCACGCCGCCAACTTTTGTAAGTTCATAAGCATTGTTTACTGCATACTCATACTGGTCAAAGTCATAGTATGTAAGATTATCACGGAAACCTTCCGCATCTTCAACAGATGCTCTGATTTCCGCATTTATCAAATAATCATCATCGTCATCAGGAATAATAAGAATGATCTTTGAATAGTCATCCTCATCAGAAAATTCGTCCTCATCAATTTTCCACACTTTGGAATCATATGTAAGTTTCCAGAGAGCTGTTTCTATTGTTTCACCATCTACTGAAACTTTCGGTGTATCTGTGGGTTCTTTTTCGCCGCCGTCAGTGCATGCTACCAATGACACTAACATAAGCATTGCCATAACTAAAGCAAGTAAAGTTTTTACTTTTTTCATAGTTAATCACCTTTCTGTAAAATAATATATTATTTCAGAATCGGCTCAGAGTTCCTTGCCGATATCATAACCTGTGTCAATTCCTGCAACGTATTTCTGAATTGCAGTTGCATCCTTGATATTTACATCGTATGAACCGTCAATATCTGCAAGAACAAGTCCTGTATCGGTTAAAGCCTCAAGACTTGCAACATGCTTCTGTATTGCTGTTGCATCCTTGATATTAACATCGCCATCCTGATTTGCATCACCGAGGATACCTATTACAACAGGGTCTGTTGGGTCGGTGGGTTTATCCTGACCGCCTGTTGAAGGTTCTGTAGGATTTGTAGGCTCGTCCTGATTTCCAGTGGATGGTTCTATAGGTTCTGTTGTTTCTTTTGGGATAGTAAAATCAAGTGTGAATCCTGCTGTTTTGTCAGAAGAAGCATCCAAAACCTCTGCAGGCTTACCGTTTATCCTTGCATTTACTTTGATGCAGCCTTCCTTGTCCGTATTCATATAAAAACCATCATTCGCTTTAAGACACATCTCAACCTGATATGTGCGCCCCGCCTCAAAGACGTCTGTTTGCTTGAGCAGAACACGCTCTCCGTCGGTTATGTCATACCAATACATATTATTGACAACACAGCCTGCCGTTTTATTCTTAAACGCTATTTCCGCGTTAAGCCCCGCTACAGGCTCATCAACCTCCACTGACAAATCCATGATGTATACAGGTATATAGACATTTACGAAATAACACACATACTCCGTTGCTATCTCATTTCCCTCGGGATCAAGAAGGAAAAGCTCATGGTAGATATAATATCTTCCCGGAACGGTTGCCAAATCTTTAAGATTCACTCTGTCTCCCGTATGGGTATAGTAAAGGCTTTTTCCGTCACACTGGATATATGTGCTGCCGTAAACTGTGTAATCCGCAAGCGCCATATTCCTCGGCAGATCCTTTATCTTAAAGGCGAAGGGGATATCCATAGTATCCGTGCCCAGGTACGCATTGCCTAAATTAACATTAGTGGCTGTATCAGACGGATTTTTCCACTCAAAGTCCAGAATTCCCTCAGGAACAGTTCCCTTATATGACACCGTGTAAATACGGTCTGCATAATAAGCAATTGTTCCGTCAGGCTTTGTTTCCGTATTGATATCGCAGATAATGCCATCTACACTGCAATCCGAATTCTCGTTGAAGGTATATCCCTCTGCAGGGTCAAGATAGAATCGACATTTATACTTACCTTCAAGGTAAACATCAGTACTCTTCATCAAAGGCGCAGATGAGTCATTTATTGGTCCATACCACACCACCCTATCCAAGTCGTATTGTTTACTCTGAATATCATCAGTTCTGTATTTGGGACTGCGGAGCATCCACACCTACAACGTATGCCCTACTAATCACCTTAGGGTCAAGGAATGTAAAATGGAAAAGCTGACTATAAGTAGAACCGCCGTCATAGGTAATCTTGCAACGGAACTCAAGAGCATCAAGTTGTCCTGATGCCAGAATCTTAAAATGGTTTGTTTTTGTTCCGATATAATATTCGTTATCATCAAGATCTACAGGAGCAAGCGCACTGTCATAATAACCTGCCTGCCATTGATAAGTTACGTTGGTGGCTCCTGTAACCTTCAGCTTGATTTCTCCATAAGAGCCCATCTAGGGAGTGATTTCCAGACTTCCAACGGATACGACAGGTGCCGCCTGTGCTGTCATTACAGACACAGCACACATTATCATCAAAAGACTAAGAATAAGCGAAAGAACCCGTTTTGTCATAATAGTTAAATCTCCTTACCAATATCGTAGCCTGTATCTATACCCGCAATATGCTTCTGAATTGCAGTTGCGTCCTTGATGTTTACATCATTAGAAGCATCCACGTCTGCAAGGATAAGACCTGTTTCTGTAAGAGACTCAAGCATTGCTACATGCTTCTGGATTGCAGTTGCGTCCTTTATATTAACCTCAGTGTCACAGTTTGCATCGCCTAAGACTCCTGTAATTACAGGGTCGGTGGGTTTATTGGGATTTTCCTCACAGGCGGGGAACTCAAGCCCCAGCTCAAGCTCCTTCTCATCGTGGGAGCCGTAGGCTATAGCTTTTACGCTGTTTATGTAGCCTATTGCCTCATTGTAGCCGTCTGCCATCAGGAATGTGTGGTTGCCCTCTGCCTTGACTAACACATCTACTCTGTAAATGCGACCTGTCTGGAAGATATCATTCTCTGCCATCAGAACTCCTCTGCCCTCGGTTACATCGTACCACTGAATCCTTGACACATTACAACCTTGTGTTGTGCAGAACGCATCTGTATCAGGAGTTTCTCCCTCCAAGGGAGCACTTACATTAATAATATCAACTTCGGATACAACCGTTGATTCGGAGATTGTATATGTGACGCTGAATATTGCTGCAATATCTGCGCCGGGCAGAACCAATTCTGCCTGTTTGCCTCCTATATAAGCCACTATATCGATAAAATCATCCTCGTCCATTCTGAACTTGTAGCCGTCGTTTGCTCTTATCCAGACCTCCAGCTCATATTTATGACCTGCCAGGAAAGTATCAGTTTCTTTCATATAAATTTTGTTCTTCGGGTCTGTTACGTCTGTCCAGTAAACAGAATTTATATAGAAAGCATCACCTACAGGGGAAACAGAGAAGTCAGGGTTAGCACCCTCAGCAGGTGTAGTGACATCTTTAACCTCTACAGAGGAAACTTCTTCTCTTGTATCACCAAAAACAACGCGGGCAACACGGATATGATATTTGTCATTTTTACCTGCTGTTTCTGCGATACCCTCTTCACCATTGATAAATACTTTTACATCGGTTTTGTCATTTTCTGTTGAAAAATAATAGTCTCCAATGGTAGTCAGAAAAACATTAACCTCGTAGATACCATCTTCCTTGAAAGTATGAGAGGGGTCA
>JAZSLX010000008.1:0-7927 GCA_045535605.1 Ruminococcus sp. | reverse complement strand
ATATGAAGGAACGGATATTATATCATATTTGCGACGCAAATATATCATATCGAGCAAGCGATATATCATTAAAATTACAGCTTTTTATGATATAATACTATCAAAGAAGGCGATATATGGTGGCATACGAAAACTATAAACATATTGATCAGGATGAATTTCACGATAAAGACCTTACATTACACGATTGCGGTTCTATCCGCAGAATGCTCATCGCCTCTATCAACACTGCCAAGGAGAACGCCAAGCAATAAGCTGAAAATGTGCTTACACTTGAAAACGCTATTATTGTCTGCTACAATAAACTTTAAGGCGGTGGAGATATGAGCAGGGTATTGTATGAGGCGGATAAGAATTATTATTCTTTAGTTTACATGGTATTAGGTTTTGGCTTCTTTATTTTCGTGCTTGGAATGCTTTATTTCATGACAAAAAGGAAGTGCAAAGATAATACAGATCCTAATATAAACACAAAAGTTACAATGCGTATAGTGAGTATTGTGTGCTTAGTGGCCTCTTGTGAAGCCTTGTTAGTCTTTGGATTTGGTGTAGTGACTCAGATACACAGGTATAACCATACAGTGATACCATATAAAACAGGTAACTATAAGGTAGCAGAGGGATATGTGACATATTTTGAAAAATATCCTGATGACGGTTCTCGTTTGGATGATGCTTTTGTGGTGGATAATGTGCGTTTTATATATTCTTTGAGCACTCCCTTTGACAGTTATCCTGAGGGTTATGACGGCCCTGTAACGGGAGTCGGTCAGCACCTGAGGGTAAAATACGTAGAATACGGAAATGACCGCGAAAAAGTCATAATGTACATTGAGGAGCTGGAATAGCAAGATTATATCTGCAGTTTTTATATTTACGATAACCAAAAAGGAATTAGCGATTGCTAAGTCCTTTTTTTGAGTATTTGTGGAGATATAAAGGTAGGTTGTAAGATTTTAGTTTATTGCTTTGGCTATATACATCACCTCTTTACATAAACAGTGTTACCTGCTATTGTGATTGTCTGTATTTCATTTATATCAATAGCACTGCGTGAAGGCATCCATTCTATTCCCTCTGTTGTTGTGGGGTACAAGGACAAGAGCTCATAGCACTTACCTGTTTCATTATTGTTTTCGCTTTCGCTGTCGGGGTAGGCGATAAGATAGTAGACTGTGCCGTCGGTCATTGTGATTGTTGAGTTACCAACCTCAAAGCCGTCATCCTTAAAGCACTGCATCCAGTTGAAACGGTATGTGTTGCTCAGGTCGCATTCTGCTGTAATGTAAATGCCGAAGGGTGTTACTTTCATTTCAACATTTTCTGCATAAGGCTGTAAAAGTCTGGGTGCCAGCTGGTGGTTCAGTTCTTTTTCAAAGGATTGCTCTTCATAGTTAAGATCAAAGCTTATTTCAAAGGATACGTCAAAAATCTGATGGCTTGCCTGACAGTATTCACGTTTACCACCGCGTTCTACATACATACACTCTGCTTCGGTCAAGCCGTATTCATTGCGCATTGCTTCCTGCTCTGTTTCACTGAACCAGAAGTCCTTGGAGGATTCTTCGATTTCATTCTGAGTTTTTGGAAGGTCTAAGGAGCCGAGGACTCTGTCTACTTTAACAGCAGATATTTCTTCGCAGGTGTAGCTGAGTCTGCAGTCCTGATAACCATTTATTATATAGGTGTAAATCTTCAGTGATTTGCAATCATCGCTCATTTCATAGGAGTTTGATGGAAAACGCTCTTGTGTCTCACCATCTTTAGTTGTAAGGAAAACAGCATAATCCTTGTTGAGAGCTTTGTTAATGTGTGTGTAGCCACTGTCGATAACCTCACTGCCGTCTTTTTTTGTTACTTCAATGACAGTGTAAAGTTTGCGGCTGTCTCCTGTAATTCCCAGCACCTCTACGTTCAGGTTGTCGTCGTTGCTTGTTACCGATATGTTCTTGGCATCATAGAGTCCCAGAGCATTAAGGTCACTACCCGGTGTGAATAATCCACTAAAAACACCGCTGGCACTTTTTGAAGCGAAAACTCCGATTGTGCCTATGAGAAGGATTATAGCTGCTACAAGAAGAACGGTGAACTTCTTACCGAATTTCTTTTTGGAATCATTATTTTCTTTGATACGCATAAATACGTCTCCCTTTATTTTGCTTACATCAATATCGACATCGGTTAAACTGTTTTCGTCGATATTCATTAATTCATCGTCGAACTCATCAAAAACTTGTTTGAATGTAGTTTTCATATTGCATAACTCCTTTCGATAAGTTTTGTCTTGATTTTATCGCGGGTTCGTCTCAGCTTGGTTTTCACTGTTGCAAGGTTTATTCCCATTGATTCGGAAATCTGAGAAACAGTCTGGTGATAGTAATAATATCTGACTAATATTTCTTTGTCGGGCATGGGGATTTCTCCGATAATCTCACGTACCTCACGGTGGATGTCCTTTTCCTCTGTGGCGTCCTCTATGGAAAAATCGTCTTCAGGGTCGTAATCGTCAATATTGAGAACAACCGTATTCTTTGTAACTGCTATTTTATTCAGTGCACGGGTCTTGGCGATACAGCACAGATAACCTTTCAGCTTGCCTTCCTGCACCTTATGAGCATTGTTCCATAATGTAACGAACACATCAGATGTTGTTTCCTCGATATCTTCCTTGCTGAGACTGCCCTTTGCAACGTTGTATATGACAGAGGCAACCAGCCTTGAATACTGTTCCATTATGGTTTCCAATGCTTTTTCATCATGTTTTTTCAGTCTATGTAAAAGCTTGTCCTTCAATATTCTCACCCTTTCTGATGTCTTGAAGCCGCTTCTATCTATTATAACAGCAGATTTACTGTTTTGGCTTCAATTTTTAATAAAATTTTTGAAATTTTTTAAAAATACAGAATTGTATTTTAATGAGGGTGAAAAGAGAGTCTGGCTTTATTGAGCTTTGTTTGAATGAGTTTGATATTTTTAGACTTTACAGAGACCCGGTAATATTCTCTGTGCTCTGTGCATATATAGATAACAGATATATTGTTGATGATTATTTACAATGAGCGGTAATATTGTTCCCTAAATTTATGAATATGGTCATAATTTGTCGGAATTTGTTGACAATATAGTTATGCCGTGATATAATTGTCACAAACTTAATGAGGAGGAAATGTTATGAATAACAAAGTTTTATTTGGTATTATGTGCATCGTGTTCAATTCTATCGGTGTTCCTTGCTTTATGCAGGGCAATGTTAAGAGCGGTATTCTCAGAATCGTTCTCGGTGTTGTAACCTGCGGTGTTATTGGCATCATCAACGAAATCAAGGGTATCATCCTTGGTATTCAGGTGCTCAAGATGACAGAGGAAGAGTTCAACGAGAAGAAGGCAACTCTCACAAGCGGTATCCCCGCATAATCAGCTTAATACATAAGCACACAGACAGACCGTGAATGCGGTCTGTTTTTTGTTTGCTCCGATTGTAGGTGTGCGGTGTCATACAATATCATATCGCGTAGGGATGGGCAGTGCCTATCCGAAAACCTGCCTTGAAAGCCCTCCTCTTTGAGGAGGGTGGCACGGCTTGCCGTGACAGGAGGAGTAAAAGGGGAGGTTTTATAACTCCCTCAGTCTTTCAGTTTTGCCGAAATCCAGCTCCCTCACAGAAGGAGCCTACTCCCTCTGTCACATTGTGATAGAGTTTTCCCTTGGATGCCTTAGGGAGGAATGATGGTTGTCCCTAAGCCATGGTGTTGTGCAATTCAGTAAAATATTGTATAATGCAAACAAGAATGAAATGAGGGATTGCTTTTGAAGCTTCGGGATATAAAAATAAATAACCTTAAAGACAAGCTGGTTACCTGCCTGATACTTGTGATTGTACTTGCGGTGTTCAAAATCTTTGATATTCCCTGCTTTTTAAATCTGATATTTAAGATTCCATGTCCTTCCTGCGGTATGACACGGGCATATATAAGTCTGTTGCAACTTGATATTGTGGGAGCTTTCTGTATGCACCCAATGTTCTGGTCGGTGCCGATACTTTTAATATACTACTTTGCAGACTGGAAGCTTTTTAAGATAAAGTGGTTTGACAATGCTGTACTTATCCTCATAGGTGCAGGCTTTCTTATAAACTGGATTTTTAAGATTGTGGGGGTGTTTATGTGATAGAAACTGACTACAAAAAGATGTATGAAAAGATATTCAAGGTGATGGGAGAGCTGACTCCCCTCAAAGCTGATTGCGGTAAATTGTGCGGACATGCTTGCTGTAAGGGTGACGGGGATATTGGTATGAGGCTGTTTCCTTTTGAGGAAACCTCTATGGGTGTCACATACGGCAAGCAGGGAGTCAGGCTTGTTGTGTGTGATGGCACCTGCAACAGGGATGAGCGTCCCCTTGCCTGCAGGATTTTTCCGTTCTTTCCTACCATTGATGAAAAAGGCAGAATTTTCGTTGAGCCTGATATAAGGGCAAAACGTCTTTGTCCCCTCATTACTCACAGTGATGAAATTGTCTTTGATAAACGATTCTTTAAGGCAGTGAAAAAGGTAGGCAAAATCCTTGCAAAGGATGAGACCTGCCGTGAGTTTCTCTATGCTTCAACCGAGGAAATCGACACCTACGCCGATTTCTTGGGTGAGTAAGGTTGTATACAGGGTTCTTTCATAAGGAGGCTTTTTATGAAAAGGATATCTGCATTTGTTTTTGCTTTTATTGTTATGCTGAGCTTTACTGGCTGTGAGCTCTTAGACGGAATGTCCTATTTATATACTGACAAGGTTAATGTTGATAACCTTTGTATTTGTATCAATGATACTGCAGATTGCTGTTTTGCAGGGGCATATTCCTGTGAGGAATATACAGATGGAATGGAGATTACTATCCCCGATGAATACGACGGAAAGCCCATAAAACGCATAGGGGGATATTATGCAAGAGGAGTGCCTGTGCCCTTTTGGTTTGATATGAGTGCTTTGTATACAAGCTCTGCTGATGATGTCTATGGCTTTGATATGTCAACAGTGGATGAAGCTCAGTACAAGGTTGTGGATTTGCCATATATTCTTAATATCGGAAAAAACGTAGACAGCATTGTGTATGTTGAGAATTATTATTATGGCAACGTTGAGGAAGACGGCAGTGTTGTGTATTATCACCCTGTGGTGAGCATAAACTGCTCTGAGGATAATAAAACCTTTTACTCGGAAAACGGCAGACTCTACAGTAAAACAGACAATACCCTTGTTGAAGATTTTGATTATGCAAATCAATAAAAAGCCGGTAAATATGCGGTGCAACAGATTGTTGCTTGACTTTTTACAAGGATTGTTTTTATACTGAGCACAGAGGTGAGTGCTGTGAAGATAAATGAAAACTTAAGAGCGGCAAGGCTTGAGCAGGGACTTACTCAGGAGCAGGCGGCTCAGCAGGTAGGAGTTACCCGACAGGCACTGTCACATTATGAATCAGGCAGAAGCCAGCCCGATATTGATATGCTACTGAGTTTGTGCAGGGTCTATAACACAGATATAAATGACATTCTCTATGGTCGCAAAAAATCTCAAAAAGCTTTGACAGCAGTTAAGATTATTGCTGTTGTGCTGGGGGTGTTGGTATTTCTCCTTACCTTTGCTAGTGCCTTTATGCTCTCTTATGCGGATATGTTTTATCCTGTAAGCGAGGGTCAGGTGCATAGTGACGAGATGATGAATCTGCTTGTGAAGGTGTCTATGTGGGATAGAATCAAGATTGCGGATGCTGTGAATATCAATCTGTCTTTCTGGGGATATCTTGGACTGTTTGTGGTGCTCCTTGCCACAAAGACCTATATTCCGACAGGTAGAAAATTAATTTATGCAGGAGTGCTCACAGTTGCATTGCTTGGTATCAGTGCTCTGTTTGCACTTATTAATCCAAGTGATGTTTACAACCTGCAGGAGTACATAACTACTCCCTTGCTTATTTGTATCCGCCTGTGGGTGATACTCCTTGCGGATATTATCGCAGAGTATTTTGTCCAGAGAAACAAACGAAGAAAAACTGAACAGACTTAATAAAAATCACCGCTTGCAGATTCATACACTGCAGGCGGTGTTTTGTCTTTTAGAGTGTCAATATGCTGTTCTTATATTGTCTACGTATCTGTGCATTTCATTTCTTGAGTTTATACTGTGTGTGCCCTCTATTATTTCCTGCTTTTTGTCCTCACTAAGCTTTGCAAACTTCTCCATTGCCTTGGGGTTTTGTGCCAGAGCCATAGAAAACCCCACAGGCATTTCTGTTTTATCCATATTCATACCTCCGGATAGTGTTAGTGTTCCTTCCGCCTTGTGATGTATACGGATTGTTCATATTTATTTTACAGGGAATTAAAGTATATAGTGTTGCAAATTGCTACTTTATGTGGTATATTATAGACAATAAATATGAAGGGAATTTTATTTATGACAAAGTCAAAGAAAATTGCAAAGATAGTTATTATTGCTGTTGTGGCACTCTTTGTGCTGGTTACAGTATTCAACTGCTTTACCATTGTTGAGGCAGGTCACACAGGCGTTGTGGTAACTCTCGGTAAGGTAAACGAGGGTGTGCTTCAGGAGGGCTTACACGTAAAAGCTCCCTTTGTGCAGGAGATTGTGAAGATTGACAACCGAATTGTAAAGCTTGAGGTTGATACCGAGGCTTTCTCAAAGGACCTGCAGACAGTTGCAACTACACTGGCTATTAACTATCGAGTTGATACCTCTAAGTCCTACAGCATTTACAAGAATATCGGTGCTGACTACGAGACAGTTCTGGTAACACCTGCTGTAAACGAGGTGCTTAAGGCTATCACCGCTCAGTATACTGCTGAGGAGAGTGTTACCAACCGTTCACTTATCTCTGACGGTCTTGTAGAGGGACTTAACGAGAAGCTCAACGCAAGCGGTCTGTATGTTACAGATGTAAACATTATCAACTTCGACTTCTCTGAGGCATTTATCACAGCTATCGAGGAGAAGCAGGTAGCACAGCAGCAGCTCCTTAAGGCAGAGACCGAGAAGCAGACAGCTATCACAAACGCAGAGGCAGAGGCTGAGGCTACAAGAATCCGCGCACAGGCGGAGGCAGATGCAAATAATCTGATTAAGGCTTCTTTGAGTGAAGCAGTTATCAGAAGCAAGTTCTATGATACATGGGACGGCAAGCTTCCTCAGGCAATGGGCAGTGACTCCGTAATCACAAACATCGACGGCGGAAGCACTCAGTAATTTACTTTAATAATTGAAACAGAAAGAGCGGTTTATCACAACCGCTCTTTTTGATGTTTTGTTCTGTGAATTCCGTAGGGATGGGCATTGCCCATCCGAAAAGCATACCTCAATGTGGAATGTTTGACGGACGTGCAATGCACGTCCCTACGCGGTGGTTGCTGTTCCTGCGAAGGAACGGCACTACAAAAAAGAGACCTATGATGGATAAAACATCATAGGTCTTGTTTTATGTGCGGATTTACTCAATTCCGTGCTCTGCGCAGAAGTGGCGGAGGGTGCGGAAATAACTGTCAGGGTCTACAAGGTAGGCAAGTCCGTGGCCTGCATCCTTGACGGTTAAAAGCACCTTGGGGGATTTGCACTGTGCGTATACATCACGGCTCATCTGGCAGGGTACATAGGCGTCGGCCTCTCCGTGAATGAAGATAACAGGCACCTTGCAGTTTTTCATTGCCTCTATGGGTGAGGTTTCGTCAATGTTGAAGTGTCCGAAAATAAGTCCGCCTAATTTCACAAAGGGGAACAGGAGATTTTCAGGGAGCTTCATATCGTGGATAACTTTTTTGATGATGGCTCTGGGCGAGGAATAGGGGCAGTCTGCAAGTACACCGATTACGTTTTTGGGGAGCGCCTTGCCTGCAGTCATCAGCACAGTTGCACCGCCCATGGAG
>JAZSLX010000124.1:0-4019 GCA_045535605.1 Ruminococcus sp. | reverse complement strand
TTCATTTCCGACTACGTAATGATGGGTTATGGTACAGGTGCAATTATGGCTGTTCCTGCTCATGACCAGAGAGACTACGACTTTGCCAAGAAGTTCGGCATTGATATTATCGAGGTAATCAAGGGCGGCGACATCACTGTTGAAGCATACACAGGCGACGGCGAAATGGTCAACTCCGATTTCCTCAACGGCTTTACAGATAAGAAGAGCTCAATTGCAAAAATGCTTGAGGAGCTTCAGAGCCGTGGTATAGGTGAGAAGGGTGTTCAGTACAAGATGAAGGACTGGGCATTCAACCGTCAGCGTTACTGGGGCGAGCCTATTCCCATTGTTCATTGTGAGAAATGCGGTATGGTGCCTGTTCCTTATGATGAGCTTCCTCTTAAGCTTCCCAAGGTAGAAAACTTTGAGCCCGGCCAGGACGGCGAAAGCCCCCTTGCTAAGATTGACGAGTTCGTAAACTGTACTTGTCCTCATTGTGGCGGTAAAGCTAAGAGAGAGACCGATACCATGCCTCAGTGGGCCGGATCCTCATGGTACTTCCTCCGTTATATCGATCCCCATAACGATAATGAGCTTGCCAATATGGACAAGCTTAAATACTGGATGCCTGTTGATTGGTACAACGGCGGTATGGAGCACGTTACCCGTCACCTTATCTATTCACGTTTCTGGCACAAGTTCTTATATGACATTGGTGCAGTTCCTTGTGAAGAGCCCTATGCAAAGAGAACAGCTCAGGGTCTTATCCTTGGTCCTGACGGTGTTAAGATGAGTAAATCCCGTGGCAACGTTGTTGACCCCAACGAGGTTGTTGATGTTTACGGTGCAGATGTACTCCGTACATACGTACTCTTTATGGGTGACTACGAGCAGGCAGCTCCTTGGTCAGAGAACTCAATGAAGGGCTGTAAGAGATTCATTGACAGAATCTGGAATCTTCAGAATATCCTTGTTGATGGTGATGAGTATTCCGATGATCTTTCATCTGCTTTCCATAAGACTATCAAGAAGGTATCTGAGGATATCGAGAATATGAAGTTCAACACAGCTATCGCCGCACTGATGACCCTTATCAATACTATCTACACAAAGGGTACTATCAATAAAGCTGAGCTTAAGACTTTCATACTTCTTGTTAATCCCTTTGCTCCTCACGTTACAGAGGAAATCAACAGTGCTGTGTTCGGTACTGATGAAGTTCTTGCTCAGACTCAGTGGCCTGAGTTTGACGAGTCCAAGTGCAAGGATGAGACAATTGAGATTGCTGTTCAGGTTAACGGCAAGATTAAAGCAAGACTCAATGTTCCTGCCGATGCAGAGCAGGATGCTGTACTTGTACTTTGTCACGAAGATGAAAACGTTAAGAAGGCTATCGGTGATATGAATATCATCAAGGAGTTCTACGTTAAGGGTAAGCTCGTTAATATCGTCGTTAAGCCTTAAATAGAAATTTTCGACAAAAATTTATAATTCTTCTGTTTTTCTCTTGACATAACAGGGTTAATTATGTATACTAAGTAAAGTATTTTGATAATCCCGTAATTCAGATGGGAGGGAAGAAAGATGGCAGAAGTCAGATTAAAAGAGAATGAGTCCCTTGAAAATGCTTTGAGAAGATTCAAGAAGCAGTGTGCAAGAGCTGGTGTTATTGCCGAGGTACGCAAGAGAGAGGCTTATGAGAAGCCCTCTGTAAAGCGCAAGAAGAAATCCGAAGCAGCTCGCAAGCGCAAGTATAGGTAATCTCAAAGGCGGACAGCTTTGTGTTGTCCGCCTGTATTTTTTTATTTAACGAAAGGTTGTTTTTTATGACTGAATATAATAAACGAATTTCACATATAGCTCAGTCCCTTAATTCAGCTGATGCTGCACTGGTGTCCTCTGATATAAGTGTAACTTATCTTACAGGCTTTGAGCATTCTGAGGGTTATGTACTTATCGGCAAAGATGCAAGCTATTTCCTTGTTGACTTCCGCTATGCCGAAGCTGCCGTGAAGCTTGTAAAGCACATGGAGGTTGTTGTTTTCAGTGTAGCCTTTGACACAATCAACGAGCTTTTAGCTTCAATGAACGCAAAGAGCGTGATTGTTGAGGCAGGTGCAGTAACACTCTCTGCATATAAAACTTTCTGCGAAAAGCTGAACGTTCCGGTTATAGACTCTGATGAACTGAGCAAAACTATCACAGAGCTCAGACTTATCAAGTCACCTGAAGAGGTAGCAAAGCTTCGAAAAGCTCAGCAGATTGCTGAAGCCGCATATACCGAGCTTCTGGGCGATATCCGCGTAGGTATCACCGAGAAAGAGATTGCGGCTCGCCTTGAGTATCTTATGAAGATGAAGGGTGCAGAGCGAGTAGCCTTTGACCTTATCACTGTAACAGGCAAGAAGACATCACTGCCTCACGGTGTGCCCGGTGACATAGCTGTTCAGAACGGCGATTTTATCACCTTTGATATCGGTGCAGTTTTTGACGGCTATCACAGCGATATGACAAGAACTATTGCTATCGGCTCTGTATGCGAACAGCAGAAGGAGATTTATAGCATCGTTCTTAATGCTCATCTTAAAGCCCTTGATTTTGTCAGAGCAGGTGTTACAGGTTTTGATGTTGACAAGGTAGCCCGTGATATCATCACTGAAGCAGGCTATGGAAAATACTTCGGTCACTCCACAGGTCACGGCGTAGGACTTGAAATTCACGAGGCGCCCTATGCAGGACCCCGTTCAACTGATACCCTCAGAGAGAATATGACTCTCACTGTTGAGCCCGGTATTTATCTCCCTGATAAGTTCGGTGTCCGTATCGAAGACACCGTTCTTGTTACCAAAGACGGCTTCGAAACCTTTGCCACTTTACCAAAGGATTTAATAATTCTATAATTCCTATTGACAATATATCGGTATTTTTTGTATAATGTTTAAGGAAATTTGCGGATTAACCGCATAATCAATACATTTGGAGGAATCATTTATGATATCTGCAGGCGATTTTAGAAATGGCGTTACATTTGAAATGGACGGCCAGGTTGTTTCTATTGTTGAGTTCCAGCACGTTAAGCCCGGCAAAGGTGCCGCTTTCGTAAGAACTAAAATCAGAAACGTTATCACCGGTTCTGTTGTTGAGAAGACTTTCAATCCCAACGACAAGTATCCCACAGCATTTATTGAGAGAAGAGATATGGAGTACAGCTACAATGACGGCGACCTCTATTATTTCATGGACACAGAGACATGGGAGCAGGTTCCCATCGGCAAGGACATCCTTGGCGACAACTTCAAGTTTGTTAAGGAGAACATGGTTTGTAAGGTTCTTTCTTATAAGGGCAGTGTTTTCGGAGTAGAGCCTCCCAACTTTGTTGAGCTGGTTGTTGCTCAGACCGATCCTGGCTTTGCCGGCAACACAGCTACCAATGCTCTCAAGCCCGCTACTCTCGAGACAGGTGCTGAGATCAAGGTTCCCCTCTTCATCGAGGAAGGCGAGCTTCTCCAGATCGATACACGTACCGGCGAGTACATTGGCCGCGCTTAATCAGAGAGGTAGGTTTTTACTATGACATTAACCGAGAAAATTGCTTACATCCGCGGTCTTGCTGATGGTCTCAAGCTTGATGAGTCCAAGGATGAAGTAAAGGTTATCAACGCAATGATGGAGCTACTTGAGGATATGGCTGTAGCTGTAGCAGACCTTGAGGACTTCACTGATGAGCTCAGCTTACAGCTTGATGAGGTTGACGAGGACCTTGCAACCCTCGAGGACGAGGTTTGTGAGGAGTTTTATGGCGACGATTGCGACTGTTGTGATTGCTGTGATGACGATTGTGATTGCTGTGATTGTGACGACGATTGTGACTGCGATTGCGTTTATTACGAGGTTACTTGCCCCAAGTGCGAAGAGACCATCTGTGTAGATGAGGATCTTCTCCTTGAAGGTGAGGTTATGTGCCCCGAGTGCGGCGAGATTCTTGAGTTCGATTTCAGCGAGCTTGAGCTTGATGATGATTGCTGCTGCGGTTGCTG
>JAZSLX010000010.1:0-30623 GCA_045535605.1 Ruminococcus sp. | reverse complement strand
CACCTTTTAAGCCTGGGCATAGCGACGGGAATCCTGCTCGTTCGGGGATGAGTGCATACCGTGGTCGTCTGCTACGCACATAACAAGACCGCCGTTTACACCTGTGTAGGACAGAGTGAAGAGGGGGTCTGCGGCAACGTTAAGACCTACGTGCTTCATACAGCAGCAGGTACGCTTGCCTCGTACACTGGCACCAAAAGCAACCTCCATTGCCACCTTCTCGTTAGGTGCCCATTCGCAGTAAATTTCGTCATATTTTGCGGCAAATTCAGTAATCTCTGTACTGGGTGTACCGGGATAACTGGATACTATGGAACAGCCTGCTTCATACAGACCTCTGGCAACAGCCGCATTGCCGATAAGTAATTCTTTCATAATTTCAACTCTCCTGACGGGGATTTTTTAATTTATTATTCTAAAGCTTCCTTTGCGGAAACTGTAACTTTCTTTTCGTAACAGCTGAACATTTCCTCAACCTTCTTCTCCTCAGGCTTCTTTGTCAGCAGGCTTATAACCACCACAAGAAAAATACCTGAGAGCATTGCAATAACACCTACGTTTGAGGATGCCTGCAAAAGCTTTGGAAGAACTGAAACGTTACCGCTGAGCTTGAATACCATAAAGGCTACATTAATGCTCACGCTGAAAATGAAGCTTGCCCAGACCGCAGGCTTTGTGGCACGCTTCCAGTAAAGACCCAGCATAAAGGGACCAAGGAAGGCACCGCTCATTGTACCCCATGAGATACCCATAAGGTCAGTGATGAAGGCAACCTTTGTGTTGGCCTGCAGTATAGCGATAAATGCGGAAACAACAATGAAGAAAATAAGGAAGACTCTCATTGCTGACATCTTGGACTTTTCTGACATCTTTGTCTTTCTCATGGAAGCGATAAAATCAAGAGTCAGAGTGGAGCTTGATGTAAGCACCAGTGATGAAAGTGTAGACATTGAAGCCGCAAGCACCAGCATAATAACAAGGGCTACAACCACATCGGAGTTAATCTTCTCAAGCATTGAGGGGATAATGGTGTCAAACTGGCCGTTTACCTCCTCTGCTGTCATAAATATGCGTCCGAAACCGCCCAGGAAGTAGCAGCCGCCTGCAACAATAACTGCAAAAGCAGTGGAAACCACTGTACCTGTCCTGATGGACTTTTCATTCTTGATGGAGTAGAACTTGCCAATCATCTGAGGAAGTCCCCATGTGCCTAAAGAGGTCAGCAGCACAACGCCCAGAAGTGCCACAGGGTCAGGGCCGAAGATTGATGTGTAGTCCCCTACAGGCTCAACCTGTGAAAGAAGCTCCACAGAAGAAACAAAGCCTCCGTGAACATTCATAGCCGCAACAACAACCACCACAATGCCGATAAGCATTATAATGCCCTGAATAAGGCTGTTGAGGGCTGTGCCCACATAGCCTGAGAGCACCACATACAGGGCTGTTACCAGTGCCATTACAACAACGCAAACCCAGTAATCAATGTGGAACGCCATCTCAAAAAGCCGTGACAGACCGTTGTAAAGAGAGGCAGTGTAGGGAATCATAAAGATAAATACAATTGCCGCCGCCGCAAGCTTCAGTGCCTTTGAGTCATATCTTTTCTCAAAGAAATCTGGCATTGTAGCACTGCCCAAGTGCTGGGTCATAACGCGGGTACGTCTGCCCAGTATCTTCCACGCAAGGTAGGAACCGATAAGTGCATTGCCAAGTCCTATCCATGTGGAGGCAAGACCGAAGTTCCAGCCGAACTGTCCTGCATAGCCTACAAAGATAACAGCGGAAAAATAGGATGTACCGAAGGAGAAAGCAGTAAGCCAAGGGCCTACAGACCGTCCTCCCAGCACAAAGCCGTTGACATCGGTTGCTTTTTTACGGCAGTATATGCCGACGCCGATAGTTACAGCCAGAAACAAAACGATAAACAGTATTTTTACAAACATTCCGAACTCGTCTTCCCTGATACACAATTATCAGAGAAATCGGAGCAACCCTCCTTTTTAAAGTTTATTCGATTATTATATCAAAATCGACTGCATAATACAAGATTTTTTTGCATATATATGTAAGATACGGAAAAATATTATTCATAATCAGGTGTAAGTATCTGCTAAATGGGTCAAAACTGTTGACAAGCTGATAATCTGTACTGTATAATTGACTTAAATTTGAAACAGGAGGAACTACACTATGTATATAAACTATGAAAAAACTCATATGATGATGTGCAGCTCCGCCTTCAGAAGTCATTAATTCCGACCGGATTTCGGAAAACGATGAATTTTGAGGGCAGATACCCTATTGGGTAACTGCCCTTTTACAATTCCTTAGGGAGGTAATATTATGAACTACAAAAACTTAGACACCACCTGCGTTCAGGGCGGTTACACACCGGGTAACGGCGAGCCCAGACAGATTCCCATTGTGCAAAGCACAACCTTTAAGTACGAAACATCCGAGGATATGGGCAAGCTCTTTGACCTTGAGGCAGAGGGTTACTTCTATACAAGGCTCCAGAATCCCACCAACGACTACGTTGCAAAGAAAATCTGTGAGCTCGAGGGAGGTACTGCTGCTATGCTTACCTCCTCAGGTCAGGCAGCAAGCTTTTTCAGCATTTTCAACATTGCAGGTGCAGGGGACCACATTGTTGCCTCCAGCGCAATTTACGGCGGCCCCTACAACCTCTTTGCAGTTACAATGAAGCGTATGGGCATTGACTTTACCTTTGTTTCCCCCACTGCATCTGACGAGGAGCTTCAGGCAGCATTCAGGCCCAACACCAAGGCACTCTTTGGCGAGACTATTGCAAACCCTGCACTGGTAGTTCTTGACATTGAGCGCTTTGCAAATATCGCACACAAAAACGGTGTGCCCCTTATCATTGACAATACCTTTGCTACTCCTGTTACCTGCCGTCCCTTTGAGTGGGGTGCAGATATTGTAATCCACTCCACCACAAAGTACATTGACGGTCACGGCGCATCTGTCGGCGGTTGTATTGTAGACTCAGGTAAGTTCGACTGGACAAAGTATCCTGACAAGTACCCCGGCCTGTGCACTCCTGACGAGAGCTACCACGGCGTAACCTATACCGAGAGATTCGGTCTTGCAGGCGCATATATCACAAAGGCTACTGCTCAGCTTATGCGTGACTTTGGCTGTATCCAGTCACCTCAGCACGCATTCTATCTTAACCTTGGTCTTGAGAGCCTGCATCTCAGAATGCAGCGCCACTGCGAGAACGGTCTCAAGGTTGCACAGCATCTTCAGAGTCATCCCAAGGTAGCATGGGTACGTTACTCAGGTCTTGAAGGTGACGAATGCTACGAGCTCGGCAAGAAATATCTCAAGTACGGCGGCTGCGGTGTTGTATCCTTCGGCGTAAAGGGCGGCAGAGCTGCTGCAGAGACCTTTATGAAGAATCTTAAGATTGCCGCTATCGAAACCCATGTTGCAGACGCACGTACCTGCTGTCTGCACCCTGCAAATGCAACTCACCGTCAGATGAATGATATGGAGCTTGAGGCCGCAGGCATCTCTCCTGACCTTGTTCGTTTCTCCTGCGGTATTGAGGCTGCAGAGGACCTTATTGCAGACATCGATAACGCTTTAGAGGCAGTATAATATAAGGCACATAGTGCCTCAGCGATATAAATTCACAAATGAATTTGCGATATGTGCATACAACGCACGATATACCTTCGGTGCGATATGTTTGCCAAGGCAAACAAGAATTTATATCATATCGTATCCGAACTTCAGTGAGGATATATCGCATTTTCCCCGGGAAAATATATCGCGTTGAGTTTTACTCAACATATCGCTTTTTCAGTTTTCCCCACAAACACAAAACCGACATAAAGGAGGAGTTCCCTATGCCGATTAAAATTCCAAACCAGCTCCCTGCAACACAGACTCTCAATGACGAAAACATCTTTGTCATTACAGAGACAAGGGCTATGACTCAGGACATCCGTCCTCTGCAGATTGCTATTCTCAATCTTATGCCCACTAAGATTGCCACAGAAACTCAGCTTGTAAGACTTCTGGGCAACTCTCCCCTGCAGGTAGAGATTGAGCTTATACACACAGCAACACATGAGTCAAAGAATGTATCCACAGACCATCTGCTGAGATTCTACAAAACCTTTGACGAGATAAAGGACAGAAAGTTTGACGGTATGGTTATCACAGGTGCACCTGTTGAAAATCTCCCCTTTGAAGAGGTTGAATACTGGGATGAGCTGTGCCGGATTATGGAGTGGACAAAAACTCACGTCACCTCCACATTCCACATCTGCTGGGGTGCTCAGGCAGCTCTTTACTACCACTATGGTATCAACAAACAACCTTTGCCTAAAAAGCTTTTCGGTGTTTATCCCCACACTGCAGACTACAAACAGTCTATCCTCTTCCGCGGTTTTGACGACGTGTTCATGGTGCCTCATTCACGCCACACAACAGTCAGACGTGAGGACATTGAGGCTGTACCTGAGCTGAGAATCTTAGCCTCATCCGAGGAGGCAGGTGTGTATGCCATAGGCACAAAGCTCGGCAGACAGATATTCATTACAGGTCACTCCGAGTACGACGCAGAGACTCTGAACAATGAATATGTAAGGGACAAAAACGCAGGCAAGCCCATTGAGATTCCAAAGAACTATTTTCCGAATGACGACGAGACAAAGGCTCCCGTTGTATCATGGCGAAGCCACGCAAACCTCCTTTACTCCAACTGGCTCAACTACTTTGTGTACCAGACCACACCCTATGATATTACAGAAATAAAGTAACTTATAACCACCGACTGTTGTTTGCAGTCGGTGGTTGTTTTTACTGCCGTCCGAAAGGCTCCCTCACTGAGGGAATTTTTCTTCGCTCTTACTTAATATTTACTCCTCCCGTCATTTGCTGTGCAAATGCCACCCTACTCTGAGAGGAGGGCTTTTACATAAGATAAATATCTGAACATATATAAACTTTATGTCAACTTGGTGCCTTTTTGTTGACATAAAAATTTATCAATCTTATAATATAATCATTGTATATTGATTTTGCTCAATGAAATTCAAAGGAGGTATATTGAAATTGCTTAAAAAGCTTGCAAAAAGTATTCGGGAATATAAGCTCCCCTCAATTCTTGCTCCCTTGTTCATATCGGGCGAGGTAGCAATGGAGGTTATAATCCCTCTGATTGTTGCCGAGCTTATAAACCAAGGCATTAACTACAAAAATGCCGCAGGTGAGATTGTAGGCAACAGTGACAGCCTGATTAAGATTGGACTTATTCTGGTAGCGTGCTGTCTTATCTCTATGATATTCGGCACATTGGCAGGAGATTTTGCCGCCAAGGCCTCTACAGGCTTTGCAAAGAATCTGAGACGGGATATGTTCTACTCAATCCAGAACTATTCCTTCCGCAACATCGACAAATTCTCCTCATCTTCCATTATCACCCGTCTTACCACAGACGTCACAAATGTGCAGAACTCATACCAGATGCTCATACGCATTGCAGTACGAAGTCCCCTGATGATAATTTTCTCCTTCGTTATGGCATTCTACATTCATCCCAAGCTCGGCAGTATCTACCTGTGTGTAGTGCCTGTGCTTCTACTGGGACTTCTCCTCATTATGAAGTTTGCCTATCCCCTGTTTATGAAGATGTTCAAAATCTATGATAACTTAAACAGGGTTACACAGGAGAACTTACGCGGTGTTCGCGTTGTAAAATCCTTTGTCCGTGAAGAACACGAGAAAAAGAAGTTTCGTGATGTTTCCGATTCTATCTACTCAATAGCCACCAAGGCAGAAACTATCGTTGCTTTGAATTCTCCTTTAATGCTGGGCTGTGTTTACGCCTGTATGCTTCTTGTGTCATGGATCGGTGCACACCTGATTGTAAACTCAGGCGGTACCGAGCTTACTGAGGGTGAGCTTACAAGTATGTTCACCTACACCATGCAGATACTTATGAACTTTATGATGCTCTCTATGATTTTCATTATGATTACCATGTCCAGAGCATCTGCAGAGCGTATCACAGAGGTCCTCTGCGAGCAATCCGACATTCACAATCCCGAAGAGCCTGTATATGAAGTAAAGGACGGCTCCATTGAGTTTTGTGATGTAGATTTCAGCTATTCGGGAGATATGCATAAACTCTGCCTCAGTGACGTTTACCTTAAGATTAACTCAGGTGAAACAGTGGGTATCATCGGCTCAACAGGTAGCTCCAAATCCACCCTTGTTCAGCTTATCCCCAGACTTTACGACACCACAGGCGGTACTGTATTGGTAGGCGGCAGGGATGTGCGCGAGTATGACCTCAAGACACTTCGTGACGCAGTTGCAATGGTGCTCCAGAAGAACGTGCTTTTCTCCGGCACTATCAAGGAAAATCTCCGTTGGGGTAACGAGGAAGCTTCTGATGAAGAGATAATCCACGCCTGTAAGCTTGCCTGTGCTGACGAATTCATCAGCACCTTTCCTGAGGGCTATGACACCTACATTGAGGAAGGCGGCACCAATGTATCAGGCGGACAGAAGCAGAGGCTTTGTATAGCAAGAGCACTGCTCAAATCCCCCAAGATACTTATTCTTGATGACTCCACAAGTGCAGTTGACACTCACACCGACGCACTTATTCAGAAGGCTATGAAGGAGTTCATCCCCGAAACTACAAAGATTATCATTGCTCAGCGTATTTCCTCCATTGAGCACGCCGACAAGATTATCGTTATGGACGAAGGCAAGATATCTGCTGTGGGTACTCACGCAGAGCTTCTTGAAACCAGCGATATTTACAAAGAGGTCTATTCCTCTCAGAAGAAGGGAGGGTTATCATAATGGCAGGTCCTATGAGACACAACCCTGCCCTTGCAGGCAAAAAGCCCACTATGAACAAAAATCAGGCTAAAACCCTGAAACGGCTTATGGGCTTCATCTGGAAAGAATATAAATTCAGGTTTATTCTTGTATTTTTATGTATCATCGTCACCTCAATAGTAAGTGCCGCCAGCGGCAGCTTTATCGGCACAGTGTTTGACGATTACATCTCGGTACTCCTTGCAAATCAGAGCACAGATTACTCAGCACTCTTGGGTGCTATTATCCGTATGGCGGGTATTTTCCTGTGCGGTATCGGTGCTACACTGCTTCAGCAGCTCCTTATGCTCTTTATCACTCAGGGTATTATGAAGGATATCAGGGATGATATGTTCTCTCATATGCAGAACCTTCCCGTCAGATATTTTGATACCCACACCCACGGCGATGTAATGAGCTACTACACCAACGACACAGACACCTTAAGACAGATGATTTCTCAGAGCATACCTCAGCTTTTGTCCTCTGTTATCACAATCATCGTCTACCTTATCTTTATGATTAAAACCAACATCTGGCTGACACTCTTTGTCCTCCTGTTTGTAGCCCTGACCCTTGTTGTAACAGGCTCTGTTGCAGGCAAAAGCGGCAAGTACTTCTCAGTTCAGCAGCAGGCTTTGGGTAAGGAAAACGGATTTATTCAGGAAATGATAAACGGTCAGAAAGTTATCAAGGTATTCAATCACGAGAAAAAAGCCGAGGAAGAATTCGACAAGCTCAATGACAGCCTTTGTGACACAGCCTACAAAGCTAACAAGTTTGTCAACATCTTGGGCCCTATCACAGGTAATATGGGACATCTCCAGTATGTGCTCATTGCAGTTGTGGGCGGTATGCTTGCAATCTCAGGCTTTGACCCTAACCTGACCTTGGGTGTAATTGTCAGCTTCCTCCTTTACTCAAAGAGCTTTACAATGCCTATAAATCAGGTTGCTCAGCAGGCAAGCTCTGTTGTTATGGCACTGGCAGGTGCCGAGAGAATTTTCTCACTCCTTGACGAAGCCGAAGAGGAGGACGAGGGCTACGTTACCCTTGTAAACGCAAAGGTAGTAAACGGTGTCCTCACAGAAACACAGGAGCACACAGGACTCTGGGCTTGGAAACATCCCCACGAGGACGGCTCTGTCACCTACACCGAGCTCAAGGGTGAGGTCAGATTCTACGATGTGGACTTTGCCTATGTAGAGGGCAAAACTGTCCTTCACAACATCACCCTCTATGCTCAGCCCGGTCAGAAGGTTGCCTTTGTAGGCGCAACGGGTGCCGGCAAAACCACAATTACCAACCTCATCAACCGCTTCTATGATATTGAGGACGGCAAAATCCGCTACGACGGAATCAACATCAACAAGATTAAGAAAGCCGACCTGCGACGTTCACTTGGTATTGTTCTGCAGGATACAAACCTGTTCACAGGCACAGTTATGGAGAATATCCGCTACGGCAAGCTCTCGGCTACTGAGGAAGAAGTTATTGCAGCCGCAAAGCTTGCAAACGCTCACGGCTTTATAAGCCGTCTGCCTCAGGGCTATGACACCATACTTGAGAACAACGGCGCAAACCTTTCTCAGGGACAAAGACAGCTTATCTCCATTGCAAGAGCTGCAATTGCAGACCCCCCTGTTATGATTCTGGACGAGGCCACATCCTCCATCGACACCCGTACCGTGGCTCTGGTACAGAAGGGTATGGACGCACTTATGAAGGACAGAACTGTTTTTGTAATTGCTCACAGACTCTCAACTGTACAGAACTCCGACGTTATTATGGTGCTGGATAAAGGCAGAATCATCGAAAGAGGTACTCACGATGACCTTATCGCAGAAAAGGGTCAGTATTACCGCCTGTACACCGGTGCTTTTGAGCTGGAATAAGCTAAACACACAACAAAGAACGACCGCAGAATTAAACCTGCGGTCGCTTTTGTTTATAGAGATAATTATTTACTTTTGCTCTTTGCTTTTTTTACTGACAGCACTGTTATGAGCACCATAGCAGCAATCAGCAGAAGAATCACGCCTATGACTACATAGGTGAAAACATTTGCATTGCGCACAAGAGAAGCAGGACTCAGGCTGGAATACACAACCTTTCTGCCCTCAGGGCTACTGTAACGGGAGTCCATCTCTCCGTCCATATCTCTCAGATACGAGGAAATAGCATACCACTCCTTAACGGGATTGCCCTTTTCGTCGCGGATAACATAGTTCGCAAAATCCTTAACCTCAATGGGATTGCCCTCCCTGTCTCTGGGAGTCACTGTGAGCAGACCAAAGGATTTCTCCTCAACTGCACCAAGCATCTGTCCAACGTACATACCTGTTACAACAGAATACAGCTTGTCCTCGTCTATCTCCTGAAGGCTTCCGTCATTACGCTGTAATGTACAGAAATCCACCTTGTTGAATATCATTCTGTTTGTGTTGAAGCTGTACTGTGCACCGGAAATGAAAAGCTGTGCACTCTTCATCAAAGGCTGAACAGAAGCGTCCACCTCAAAAACATTCTTCAGGTCCTTGCCTGTAACATAAACCTTAACGAGCTCGCCCTCTGTGCCTACACCAAGGGACGCCGAATTGAACACATCGCTCGTTGTAACTGCTCCCACAGGGATAGTCTCGCGGATAACACCTGTAGCGGTCAGGGCAATATCCACCTCTTCACCCAGAGCCTTCTCTGCCGCCCACTTGTATGCATCAGAGAAAAGATTGCCAAGGGTAGACTCGTGCTGAGTTGCCCCTACCTCCTTTACGGTGTCAAACTCGTATTGGTTATTAAGTAAAACCTCATCAAAGGAAAAGCCGTAGGGAGCAAGATAAGTTTCGTCAACATTTTTCTTGAACTCCTGAACTCTTGCTGAGATTTCAGGGTCCTCAGGAACATTCTCATCCACAGGGATCAGCTCATAACCCACAAGCTGAGCTTTTTCTCCGTCGAAGCTCAGGTTCACAACACCTAAATATTTACCGTACTCACCTGCAGAAACAATAGCAGTGTCATTAACTTTAATTTCCTCTTTAAGGGTTGTATGGGTATGTGCCGACACAATCAGGTCTATGCCCTCCACACTGTTTGCAAGGTCGTAGTCCTCACCCTTGCCGTCCTCAGTACCGCTGTGAGAAAGGCACACAACCACAGGCTCTACGCCGTAAAGCTCCTTACACTGAGCCACAGCCTTGTCAACAACCTGCTGAGAAACTACCGCAGGGTCCTCAAAAATCATACCTGAGTTTGGTGCACATGCGTCTGAATCATAGCCGGTTATACCGAAAAGTGCAAAATACACTCCTCCGCGCTTAAGGAGCATGTACTCCTCTACCCCATAGTTTTCAAGTGCCTGATACATCTCGTCATTGTAGCCCTCCTGACCCTTTTCGGGAGGCAGGTAGTTGGCATTAAGAATTGCAGGCAGAGGGTCTGCGCTGTCAACTGCACTATGAAGCATAGACGCCAAGCCCTCAGGCAGATAGTCAAACTCGTGATTGCCGAGAATTGTAGCATCATAGCCCATCTGACCCATCATCCGCAGTTCAAGGGCGTCAGTTGTATAGCAGGTCTGAAATAGAGAGCCCATAGAGAAGTCTCCACCGTCAACCAGTATTGCATCGGGATATTTTTCCCGCTGCTCCTTGATAACAGTCATAAGCCTTGCATAACCGCCGAACTCTCCCCCGTCCTGAGCACGTGAGGGCAAAAGGTGTGAGTGCAAATCGTGAGTAAACAGCACTGTCACCAAGCCATCGTCAGAATTCATATCCAAGGAATCGGCAGTAGACTCCGAAATTGCACCTGCGCCAAAGCACACAGACGCAAGCAAAGCCACCGACATAATAAGTGTCAGCGCCTTTTTAACGGCAAACCTTGCATTAATCTTCATAACAACAACCCTTTACAAAAAGTTTTATATGATAACTCAAGTGTAGCACATCCATAACAGCAAATCAATCTGCAAAAGACATATTTTTATAAACACATTGACAAACGTCTATGTGTCGGTTATAATTATACATAGACAAATATCTATGTGAGGTGACAGAATGGAAAACAATGAAAAAGCCACCGCCTTGGTTTTCAAGGCTTTTTGTGACGAAAACCGTATCAAAATACTTAATATTCTATCCTCAGGGGAGAAATGTGCCTGCAAGCTTTTAGAGACACTGAGCGTTACTCAGCCCACCCTTTCTCACCATATGAAAATCCTCTGCGACTCAGGGATTGTGAGTGCCCGCAAGGAGGGCAAATGGATGCATTACAGTATCTCACAGGAGGGGTTAAAGGTTGCACAGGTATACCTCGATACCCTCAGAAACACAGGAAAGGAAAATGAAAATGACTAAATCAGAAAAAGCTCTTGAGCTTTTTGCAAACAACTTCAACTGCTCTCAGGCGGTGCTCACAGCCTTTGCACCTGACTTTGGGCTCAACGAAGAACTTGCACTTAAAATAGGCACATCCTTTGGCGGCGGCGCACGAAACGCCGAAATCTGCGGTGCAGTGTCAGGCGGACTCCTTGTGCTGGGGCTGAAGTACGGTCACTATATTGCCGAGGACAATGAGCAGAAGTCCCGCGCCTATAACATTGCCGTGGACTACACCAACCGCTTCAAAGAGGAAAACGGCTCTATCATCTGCCGTGATTTGCTGGGCTTTGACCTGACAAATCCTGAAGAATCTGCGTGTATCAAGGAGAAATGCCTTTTTGCCGCGGTATGTCCGAAAATAATTAAAAGTGCCGTGGAAATCCTTGAGGATGTTCTCACAGCTTATCAGTAAACAGGGAGAATTTAACCATGAACACAAACACCATAACGGCTTTCTGCCTTAAAGAAAAATCCAAAAATCCCGTAGAAATTTTCAGAAGGCTTACAGAAAACCTCTGCTGTCCCATACATAACCCCATGCACCATACCCTTGTGGGCTCAGCCTTGCTCACAGCCTATAAAAACGCAGGCGGTGACATAGACCTTGAAACCACCCTTGAGGAGCTGAAAAAACGTGCCGAGCAGGTTCCCGGCGGTGCCTGCGGATTCTGGGGAGCCTGCGGTGCTGCCATCTCAAGCGGAATGTTCATATCAATCGTCACAGGCTCCAACCCCCTTGCAAATAAAGAGTGGAGGCTCTCAAACCTTATGACCTCGTCCTCCCTCGGTGCTATCGGTGAGGTTGGGGGACCAAGGTGCTGCAAGCGCAACTCCTACCTTGCCATAACTCAGGCGGTAGCCTTTGCAAAAGAAAACCTGCATGTTGAAATGGAGCTTGAGGAAATCAAGTGTATTCACTTTAGCGAAAACAACCAATGTATAGGAACGAGGTGCCCTTTCCGATGAAAAAGAAAATTGCATTTATCTGTATTCACAACTCCTGCCGAAGCCAGATTGCCGAGGCTCTGGGCAAACACCTGAGGAGCAACGATTATGATTTTTACTCTGCAGGTACAGAAACCAAGCCCCAGATAAACCGCGATGCAGTACGGCTTATTAAGGAGCTTTACGGCATTGATATGGACGCAACCCAGTACAGCAAAACCTTCTCGGAAATCCCCGCTCCCGACGTTGCAATCTCAATGGGTTGCGACGTAGGCTGTCCCTTTATAGGCAGAGATTTTGACCATAACTGGGAACTCCCCGACCCCACAGGCAAAAGCGACGAGGAATTTATCAAAATAATAAAGCAGATAGAAGAAAACATAAAGAATCTTACCTGCTAAACAGAAACTCCCCAAGGAGAGAGCATTTTTGCACACGCTCACCTTGGGGAATTTTTCTTGTATGTTAGCTTACTTCATTAAATTCAAAGCAAAACCTGCTCTGCATAATCAAAGATTAGGGGATTGAGAAAGGCCACAAAGAATGATATACTGGATATATAAGTTTATCCGAGGTGGAGGGAATATTATGCCAAAAAGAAAAAAGTATTCAATCAGCAAAGAGTTTTTCCCCTTTTCACATTTTACACCGCCTATCAGCGAGAAGTTTCTCTCAAAAGCGGCAGCTCATATGAAAGCGCCGAAATCCCTTTACCGCGACAAGGAGCTTGACGTCAGCCGTCACGAGGTTTCAAGCTACGACGGCGGGAAGATTGAGGTCCTCCTTATGTCACCGAAAACCATAGCGGATAAAACACCCTGCCTCGTGTATATTCACGGCGGAGGCTTTGTGCTTGAGGCGGCAAGCTATCATTACAAAAACGCCATGCATTATGCCAAAGAGCTGGGCTGTAAGGTGGTGTTTGTCAATTACCGACTTGCACCCAAGCACCCACACCCTGTGTTCTTTGAGGACTGCTACTCTGCCTTGCGCTGGGCTTATGATAACGCAGAGGAGCTGAACATTGATATATCCCGCATGGGTATCGGCGGTGACAGCGCAGGCTCTACTCTGTCGGTAGGTGTCTGTATGATGGCAAGGGACAGAAAGCACCCTGTGAAATTTCTGTTTCAGATGCTTCCGTACCCCTTCCTTGATGCACGCGGCATCAGCGAATCGTTCAAAAAATACACCGACACACCTATGTGGAATTCAACCCTCTCTGCCCGTGTAGCCCCTATGACAAGGGTTGATAAAAGCGATCCCCATTATCTGTATTACTCCCCCGTGGAAGCTGAGAGCTTTGAGGGATTGCCCGCAGCCTACATCGAAACCGCAGAGTTTGACAGCCTCCACGATGACGGCATATTGTATGCAGCTAAGCTTCAGGATGCAGGCATCAGCGTAACGCTGAATGAAACAAAAGGTACCATGCACGGCTTTGATGTTGTGCAGAAAGCTCCCACTACCCGGTCTGCCCTAAATGCAAGGATTGATTTTATGAGAAGTCAGTTTTATAAAGAGTAAAAATTAAGACATATAAAGTTAATGGAGGAATTAATATGAACTTTACACAAATCGCAAAGAACAGACAGTCCTGCCGAGCATATAACAGTGAGCGAATGGTGGAGAAAGAGAAGCTCGACGCTATTCTTGAGTCGGCAAGGCTCTCCCCCTCTGCCTGCAACGGTCAGCCTTACCACATCACAGTATGCAAGGGCGAAAGTGCAAAAAAGGTGGCAAAGGCTACTCAGGGTATGGGGATGAATAAGTTTGCCACACAGGCTCCTGTGATGCTTGTAATTTCCGAAAAGCCCTATGTTAAGTCTGCAGCTCTCGGTGCAAAGGTTAAGCATAACGACTACCGTTCCATCGATATCGGAATCCTCTCCGCCTACATCACCGCCGAAGCCACAGCACAGGGACTTTCCACTTGTATCCTCGGCTGGCTTGACGAACAGAAAATCCGCGAAATCTGCGGTGTTGACGGACAGGTAAGATTGGTAATTACCCTCGGCTATGCAAAGGGTGACGACAAGCTCAGAGAGAAAAAACGTAAGAATTTAGATGAACTTGTAAGCTTTATTGAATAAAAAGTCTTGACTCTGACGCTCCGTTATAGTCTATACTCTGCTTCAGAGGTGATTTGATGAAAATGCATATCAAGGAGTTTGCAAGGCTCTGCTCGGTAAGCGTGCGCACCCTGCATTATTACGATGAAATAGGGCTCTTAAAACCCGCTTTTGTGGATAAGCAAAACGGCTACCGCTACTACGACGAAGCATCCTTAGAGCGAATGCAGGAGATACTTTTCTATCGTGAACTTGACTTCTCCTTGCAGAAAATTTCAGAGATTCTATCCTCCGAGAATTACGACAAAAAGCAGGCTTTAATGGCGCAGAAGAAGCTTCTCACTCTCAAAAAGGAACGTCTCCGGAGGCTTATAGATGCCATTGACCTAGCCCAGAAAGGACAAAACATTATGGTTGTATTTGATAACACAGAGTTTGAAAGATTACGCAAAACTTACGAGTCGGAGGCAAAAGAAAAATGGGGACACACCGAAGCCTCCAGAGAATACGAAGCTAAAACCGAAAACTACACTGAAGAAGATTTCCGCAATGCTACATCAGGTCTAAACGCAATTCTCAAGAAATTTGCAGAGTGCAAAGCTGAGGATAATACTCCCGACTCGGACACAGCCCAGGCACTTGTAAAGGAACTGCAAAGCTTCATTACACAGAACTTCTACACCTGTACCAACGAGATTCTCGCATCTCTGGGATTGATGTATTCAACTGTTGACCGGTTCAGAGAAAGCATCGACAAACACGGCTTGGGTACAGCAGAGTTTATCTCAAAGGCTATTGAGATAAGCTGCAAATAATGCAGAACAGAAAAATGCCGATAAGCTCCCAAAAAAGCTTATCGGCATTTTGTTATTATTCAGTTTTGTCAGGTCGTGTAATGTTCCAAGCAGATAAAAAGTCAGGGTTTGTAACAACCTCGCCTGTACTGTGAAGAGTATACTCTCCTTTTCGAGCTCTTGTTGTTGAGCTCAAATCAGGAGGCAGATTGAAAATTTCACCGTTATTCTTTTTAATTGCAATATTCTTTTCATTAGCCTCTACAACAGTTCCCCAAACCTGTACTCTTTCCAAAAGCTCATTATCTTCAGAATAGTAGGATAACCCTGCAAGGAGCACCTTGCCGATAAGCTTCTCAAAGGTGAGAGGTTTACCGCCTCTCCTTTCATAAAAATACATACCGTTTTCCTTGAACGCTTCGGGGATATCAAAGATGGTTTTGCCTTCTTTTCCTACATGGCGGTGGCACTCTCCAAAGAGCTCACTATCAAAAGTGTTCCAAGCTGTAACGAGGTTATCTGTTCTCTCAACAGAGAATTCCTCAAAGAACCTTTCATATTTTTCGGGTTTCTTTGTGAATATGGTCATCACATTGTATTTTCCAAAGAGAATCTCCTCGCTTGAGTCGTGACCGCCAAAGCCAAAGGTGTTAAGACCATCTTTAATCAGAAAATTCCCAAGTGAACCAAGTGCACCTAAAGCATTCTCATAATCGAGCCCGTCAATATAATACACATCCGCGGAAAACGCCTCTACGTTACCATCCTCTGTTTTTGGCTCGTCATTCAGATTTGTGGGTATCTCCAATATAAAGAAAAGATATTCTTCCTTATGATTTTCTATAAACCGCTTCATCATATCCATAACCTTGGACGCGTTTACATTGGCGGTTATGCAAGTGTCCGAAACCGCATACTGCTCAAAAAGCTTCTCGGGAAACGGCACAGTACAACCTTGTTTTAATTCTATCATAACGTTACTTCTTTCTTATTTACACTCGGTACAAATATATTCAGGCACGGTTTTCTCGTTGATAACCGATTCATAAAGTCTATACCCTCCTGCAAGGTTGTAGCACTCAAAGCCGTATCCTGTAAGAATTCGACAGGCGATATAGCTTCTCAGTCCGCTGTGACAGTGAACATACACAGGCTTGTCCTTTGGAATTTCATTAACTCTCTGTCGCAGAGAGTCCAGAGGAATATGCATAAAGCCTTCAATTCTGCCCCTACGAACCTCGGTAGCGGTGCGGGTATCAAGTAAAGTTACACTTGAATCTCCGGGCAGACTCTCAACATCGTGCCAGAAGAACTGTTTGAGTTTGCCTGTAATAACATTCTCAGCCACAAAGCCTACCATATTCACAGGGTCCTTTGCAGATGAGAAAGGCGGAGCATAACAAAGCTCAAGCTTTGCAAGGTCGGTAACCTTTGCCCCTAAACGGATAACGGTGACGATAACATCCATTCGCTTGTCCACACCTTCGAATCCCACAATCTGAGCACCCAGAATTTTATGGGTAGCCTTGTCCCACAGCACCTTCACCGACATCATTGTGGCGTCGGGATAATAGGACGCGTGAGAGGCAGAGTAGGTGTAGGTTTTGTCATAGTCAAAGCCTGAGTCACGGGCAGATTTCTCATTAAGTCCCGTGGTGGCAACAGTCATATCAAAAAGTTTGAGAACAGATGAACCTTGTGTGCCGTCAAACTCAGACGCAATACCGCAGATGTTGTCCGCAGCGATTCTGCCTTGCTTATTTGCAGGACCTGCAAGGGGAATGAACGCAGGAGCATTTGTGATAAAATTCTTAACGCTTACCGCATCGCCAACGGCATAAATATCCTCGATGTTTGTCTGCATTTGGGAGTTTACAATAATGCTTCCGCGACCGTCAAGCTCAATACCCGAGTTTTTAAGAAAAGCGGTGTCGGGACGAACACCGACAGACATAATCACCATATCGGTTTCGATGCATCCGCTGTTGAGGCTAACCTTCAGATTGCTCTCGGTTTCCTTGATTGAGGCAACTCCGTTTTTAAGAATCAAGTGAATGCCATAAGCCTTGATATGTCTGTGAACATCCACCGCCATATCGAAATCAAGAGGTGCAATCAGGTGGTCGGAAAGCTCAACAATGGTAACCTCAAGCCCTGCCTTGCACAGGTTCTCGGCCATTTCAACTCCGATGTATCCACCGCCAACAACCACGGCTGACTTTGGCTTTTCTCGGTCAATGTACGACTTAATTTTCATAGTATCGGGGATGTTCCTCAGAGTGAAAACTCTGCCACCATCCGCACCCTCAATATTAGGAACGATAGGATATGCACCGGGAGAAAGCACAAGATTATCGTAGCTCTCCTCATAGATGTCACCGGTCTGCATATTTTTAACAGTCACCACTTTACGAGCAGAGTCAACTGAAACAGCCTCTTGACAAATGCGTACATCAATATTAAACCGAGCCTTAAAGTTCTCAGGTGTCTGCAATGTCAGATTGGACTTCTCAGTGATGTCACCGCCGATGTAGTATGGCAAACCACAGTTGGCAAATGAGATGAACTCCCCACGCTCCAGTATGATAATCTCTGCTCTCTCGTCAAGTCTCCTGAGCCTTGCCGCACACGACGCACCGCCTGCAACTCCACCGATAATCAATATCTTCATAGTCCTACCTCCAATCAAAAGCTTCTTATAGAATTATTATATCACATAGATTTGAGGATAACAATCAGAGTTTATTGATTGATACTATCAAAATTTGCATCGCAGTAAATAATAAAATAAGCAAAGAAAAAAGCACTGAGGTGATGAAATCACTTCAGTGCTTTTTGGTGGGAACAACAGGGCCCGAACCTGTGACCCTCTGCTTGTAAGGCAGATGCTCTCCCAGCTGAGCTATGCTCCCGTATGGTCGGGGCGACAGGACTTGAACCTGCGGCATCTTGCTCCCAAAGCAAGCACATAGCACAAATAAGGCTGTGGTGGTTCAGAAATCAATGAAAACAGAAACAAAATGACACTGGATATCAATATCCGAGAGGATAACGGTGATGATATGACACTTGTGATGGTGAGTAAGTTTCACTTTTTTGAAAATCGTGTACTTAATTGTGGTCAAACCAGTTTTTTGACATTTATATTCATTAGAATTATTGTGGCGTGTTATCTGTTTTGTCTACAAACTGAATTTTATTTAATAGAAAAATGCAATTAAAAACGTGGTAAACAATAGTAATTTCTTTTTTACACAATAAGCCTTTATATTTCTTTTTGCATATTTTTCAAATAAAAACATTGCATTTGCCTGTTGGTTGGTTTATACTAAAAATATTAGGACATTTTGAGTTATTATGTGAAAAATGCAACTGTGTTGATGGAGGAAATTATGACAGAAGAATTGTTCAGGAAAGTAGATGAATGTCTTCAAAAAAGACTTGCATCTCCGATTCCTTTTAACTTTACAACAGCAAAGGTTTCGGTCGATGTTGGCAATCGAATAGGTCAAAGATTTCGAACTATGGAGCAGGAAGATAGTCTTTATGATGTTGTTGTCAGATATGTTAAGCGTCTTAACGATATACGCTTTTACTTTAAAAATGGAGAGGTAAACGATGCAGCCTTCTATCGCTATGCCTACATTGACAAATCTACTTGGAGTGACCTTAAGCACAGTCTTATAGTTCCCAAAAAGAAAACCTTACTCAAGCTGGTAATTGCACTTCGTCTTAACGAAAGAGAAGCCGTGGATTTGATGCGGCGTGGCTCTAACAGTTTTGACCCTAAGGATATGCGCGACCAGATTATTCTTTCGCTAATCGATTTAAGTTGTTATGAAATTGAAGATGTGTATGAGGTTTTGGAGGAATATCGAAATAAAGGTCCGCAAAAATTCGAAAACATATATGATTAAGTAATAAAATTTATAAAAGTTCTGTTTTGGACAGAACAATTATTTTGATAATCTGATATATTTGAATCAAAGAAATCCAAGTACGAGTTACTCTTGGTGAGGAGGAAAAATGCTTAGACTTAATAACGTTCCGATATGGAATCTGATTGATTTAAAAAATGAATTTTCTCCTATAGAGCTTTTCAGACAGAGAGATGAGTTTCTGCGTTTTGCAAAGGTGCATTGTATGGTGCTTTCTACAAGACTGACAGATAGCTCGCAAGAGAGCTATGAGGCGTATTACTTAACCAAAGAGTTTTGGTTTAATGTACTGAGTGGTAAGTGGAATATTGCTACACAGGATGACAACTCTGCACTTTGGTGTTTTCTGAATTATAGAGCTCAGGAAGAACTCGGGGATTCATCGGATGAAGAAGAGTGCAAAATCAAAGCGGAAATTGAAAAAGAAGTATCCGATGCACAGCTTGATGAGAAGCTTCGTTACATAGAGAATTGTATCAGCTCCAATCAATCAGAAGCAAATAGCCTCTTGTCGGCATCTTTGTTGGCGATATGCGAAATCGCAGAAGTTGATGCAAGAGAGTGCCGTTTTTCGGACTTGCATCAGGAAGAGGCAGAAAGCGACAATCAGCAAACTAATATTGAGCTGATTAGTGGCGATGAAAATAACACAAATAAAGTCATTGCGGTGTCTCTTAAGGCATCTAAAAAAGCATACAAATTCCGTGCATATGATGAGACGAATCTCACTCCCGGCTCGGTAATAAATACAGCATGCATAGAGGCTACGCCGGGTGTTAACAAGTACGACAATGTTGTGATGGAATTTTATAATAGACATGACATCTTAATTGCAACAATAACCATCCGCCCCGGAGAGCATCGTTTTGCAACTGTAACACAAGGTAAACTCATCGGATTTTTGCCTGCTGTGAGTATAGAAAACGGCTGTTGTGTATATAGAACCGGCTACAATTCACAAAGCACAAAAATCCGAATTGAAGATGAACAGCCCCGAACTATTTCAAAATTTGAACCTACAAGTTTTGTTTCACTGGGAAAAACCGGCGGAGCGATTCTGATTCGCGACGGAAAGATTGTAACTGATTATTGCAAGGTTGGGATGGACCACAGGACAAGACTTGTTTTAGAGATGCTTCTGGCAGGACTTAATGTAGCTGAAATTGCACATTTTGGAGAAAGCGTTAAGGTGCTTACTGCTGAAGGTAAAGTATATAGCATCTTATCACGAAATGGTGACAACTATGTATGGCAGAATGTTTCACTTAAAGCGCCTGAAGCTAAAAACTGTGTTACATTAAGTGAAGAAATTCGTGTCGAAAAAAGTAAAACTGAAAACGGAGATACGCTGGAAACAGTTATCTCTTCGGATAACTCTGAAACAGCAGAGCTTATGCGTAGCGGCGAATGTAAAATTAATTTCTGATAAACTGCATATAATATTGCTTAACAGGAGGTGTGCAATATGAGTAAAAAATCTTTTGATATAGAGGGATTGATTTCCGGACTGGGAAACCGCATAAGCGGAAACAAGCCATCATCAAACCGAGGCTCGAAGCCCCGAAGCAGCGAAGCACCGAAACCGAGCTTCATAGAACTTAGAAAAGTTAAGACTCGCATTGACGAGAAGCTCTTTTCAAAAGAAAACAGTGAGCTTGCCAACGCACTTATAAAATGCACAAGAATTCAAAAGGAAATCGGGTATCTTCAGCCTATATCAGCAGAGGTTAGGAAAATAACAGATGCATACTATCAGCCCGGACGAATCCGTGATATGCTCTTAAAATTCATTGAGTTTGTTGAGGGTGTAGACAGTATCAAAAATATAGAAATAGCAAGAGCAAAAGGATACTGTAACTATATTTTTTATGTGGAAAATGAAATAAAAAAGCTCATGGAGTCAGGATGTATCCCGGAGGAAAACGAAGAGGGATTTACTCTAAAACTGAAAAAAGGCGATGTACTTGAGTTTATTGAGGACAATTGTACCTATATACAAGGGCTATGCAAACTTGTCTTAGTTAAAAGACAGGCAGAGGAAATTCTTTATAAACCAAAATCACAAATCGGCAGAAGTGATTATATAAACTATTGCAGTATAATGAATATTGCAAAAGATATAGACAGTCTGAGCGAATCCTCTGTATCAGAGGTGATTCAAATAGAGGATTCTATTAATAGTCAGCGTGATGCTATTAAGAGAAACATCTTAGATGCAAAAGAGATTTACAAGATGGTTACGGAATGTATAACTCAGGACTGGATTGATAGTATTAACAGCGAACTTGAGGATTGTCCTCTGAATACAATGGATATTTTACAGATAAAAAGTTATCTCAGAACAAGAGTTGATATTATCAGACCGATTCTTGAAAAGTTCGCACAATAAATGGGGGTAAAAGGAAATGGCAATTATTAGTATCGGAATAGACCTTGGTCATTGTGAGACTGCCGCTGCATGTCCGCAAAAGAATGCAAAGGGAGAATACAACGTAGTAAGGCTTGATACTGCAGAGGGAAATAAACAAGTTATTACTACTCAGATTATTATAACAAATGAGCAGATGGAAAGGCTTGCGGATGTAGATCTACCTTCCTATGATCTGCTGAGTGAAATAGGTCCTTTCAGAATAGGTGACTGTCCGGCGTATGTTCCGAATGGTGAAAGGTTCATCTATTTCAAGGTAGCTCCTAAGGATTTCCATAAGCCCTACGGATTTACTGCAAAAGCAAAAGATTGTGGTATTACTCACGGAAAAATCATGGCATGCTACGCATATGCTCTGGTGGAGAATATTTTTTCATATAACCCTGATATAATTCCTCAGCACGCAAGAAAAAACATAGAACTTCTTGTGGGATGTCCCACAACAGGAGATTGGATCGGCGAAACAGAGAAGAACGCGTATACTGAACTTGTAAAGACAGCAACCGGAATCAACGATGTCAGAATCATTCCGGAGTCCCGTGCGGCCATGTTCAGCAGCGTAGAAAACAGCAGCCATGTTTCTGCTGTCAACGGTGCAGTTGTCTTTGATTTCGGTTCATCTACTGCGGATTGCACATATATGCTTTTGGGCAGAAAACTCCTTGAATTCAGCTGGACTCTGGGTGCATCCGAGGTTGAGCATCAGATGATGCGCGAAGCATTGTCGGCGACAATGAATATGAACGGTGCTTTCAATCCGGATTTGGACAATCTTATGGACATTTCCGATGAATTACGCATAGCTAAAGAGACATATTATAATGGTCTTTATCCCCCTTTAGGTAAGTCTCTTGTCTGTACATTTACAGAGGCTGAAACTCACTCTCCTATTGAGGGTATGGTGAGAATCTGCGAAGGTTTTATGAACGGCATCACCGGAGATCGTGAATTTAGCGTAATTTGTGACAGCACCTCTTCAATGGAAGGCAGTTGGGAGAGCCTTTGCCTTGAGTTTTTCAAGGAAGCTAAAAGACGCATTGAAAATGCTACATACAAAAACGACAAAGGTGAAGAGGTCAACTGCTCTATAAACACAGTAATCATCACAGGCGGCGCCAGCAAGATGGGTTTTATCGAGCCTCTGTGTAAACAGGTGTTTAATAGTCCCGATGTTACGATTATTACCAACAAAGTCAATCCCTCTCACACTGTTTCAAATGGTCTTGGTTGGGTTGCGGTAACAGACAGCAATTTACCTGAATGTAAAAAACGTGTCCATGATAGAGTCCTTCAGGATAGCAAATTTGAGGACATGGTCAACAACATTTCTCAGGATGTATTTGAATGTGTAAAAAGTATCGCAGAAAAGGAAGTCAGAGCCTGGGCAGACCTCCCCGGTGATACAGCTACTGTTGCAGAACTCAAAGTTAGCATTGAAGCTGCAATGAAAGAAGAAAGCACTGTAAAAAAGCTCAGAGAAATCTGCGATAATAACATCGATGAATGGAAAGCTTTTGTTGCTGACGCCATTGAGATTGCCATCAACGAAGAGGTAAAGAGTCTATATTCAGGGAATGTTGCAAAAAGTCTTATGCTTCCCAAGGATATCTGGAAAGAGCTTAACAGTTCCAATATGGAGACCGACACCATAGATATGGATGGAATTCTTGATAACATTGATTTTAACGGTATCACAACTCAGGTGATCAAAGGAATAATCCAGCTTGTTATCTGGGCAATTGCTCTGTTTCTTGCAATCGAAACCTGGGGTATATCTATACTTGTAGGTTGGCTTGCAGCAGGAATAGCCGGAAACACTATGTCCGATAACGACCTGAATAAACCCAGAAGCAAAAGCGTCAGAGAAAAAATCGCAAGCAAAATCGGTTCTAACCTTGACAAGAAGAAGGATGAAATTATGGGGAAATTTGAGGGAACCCTCAATGGTCACTCCCAATCCTTTGAACCTATTATTGATTCGATGATTGACACAGCGCTTGAGATAGTAACACTTCAGCGTTTCGATTTGTAAGGAGTTCTTATGAGTACGGAAAATAATGTAGTTCAGAAGATACTCTCCCGTTGCAAAGATGCTTTGCTCGGAGGAATCCCCATACTGTATATTAAAACTGATTCGGACATTCTTATCCGACAGTTAGTGGAAAGTAAAGAGAATCCTTTGGTGTTTCCTATTTGTGGCACAGAGGCAGGAATGCAGTTTGCACACAGGCCTTTGTCGGAACGTGAAGCCGCAGGAATGAACACCTATAATGTGGTATTTAATATCAAATATAGTAAACCTAAAAATTGTGCCGACCTTTTGTGTCCTCATCTGTGGGCGTTCAAAATGCCGCCGAAGGAGCATTCGGCAGATACCATCGCTTTACTTGAGGAGTATGTGATTCATCATCAGAATCCTGAGTATCCCTCTTATGATATGCTCAGAAGCAGTGTTGTTATAGTCTATTCCTCTGAGGTGGTTATCTCACAGGCTCTGAGAGCATACACAGAGTTTATAGATGTTGAATATCCGGATGAGGAAGAAATCCGCAGAATAATTCTTGAAACCTCTGATTATGACCCTGTTCTCATGGGTAACGAGGAGCAACTCAATGAATTATGCGCGAGATTCCTCGGCTTTTCCTCAGAAGAAGTTGCTATGACTATGCAGAGAATCATGGCACTTACACCTCTTGATGAAGCGGATAAAGTAGAACGTCTGGTACTTCAGCGCAAAAAGCAGAAGATGGAAGGCGGAGCGTTGGAACTCGTCTCGGCAGAGGGTTCCATCGGTGGTATGATAGGCTTCAGAAGATGGCTTGAAAAGCAAGTAGAGCCTCTGAAGAAAGCCGGTACATATAAGCGCAGAACCGGTACCTTGCCGCCAAAAGGTGTTTTGCTGTGCGGTATTCCCGGTTGCGGTAAATCCGAAGCCGCCAAATTCACAGCAAAGACTCTGAACCTCCCCTTGCTCAAGATGGATGTTGGTAGTCTGATGGACAAGTATCAGGGTGAATCGGAACTGAAAATGCGTAATGCCCTGCAGCTTGCTGAAGCAATGTCACCCTGTGTACTGTGGATTGACGAGCTTGAGAAGGGATTTAGCGGTGCAGGCGGTTCCGCAGAGGATTCCTCGGGCTCTTTCAAGCGAATGTTCGGCTATATGCTTGGATGGATGCAAGATAACCAGAAACCCTGCTTCATATTTGCAACAGCAAACAATATCGGCGGATTACCAAAGGAGTTCTTCCGTTCAGGAAGATTCGACTCCCTCTACGCAGTTTATCTTCCCACCGCAAAAGAGTGTGCCAGCATATTCATAACCTCTATGAAGCGTGCTGTCAGAACAATGGCAAAGGCAACCGATATGAGGGAAGATGAAATTGAATTTTTTAACTCGGGATGCTTTAGTGAAGATATATATATAAAGTTCCTTGGTGAATGTATGGTGATCAAAGGAAAGCCCCGTATCCTCATAGGCTCCGATATACAGAAAATCGTCAATATGACTCTGAGGAGCTTAGCTGACAAAGACAAGGTTTCAGCATCACAATGGCTTGAGGCTCTTCGCGAAACTGTCAGCAGCGGCGACTGTGCAGTGTACGGAGACGGTCAGGAGAACGTCGACAGTATAGCCGTGAGCTATTGTAGGATGCTTCGAAAGAATTTCGTTCCCACAGCCGATGAGGTGCTCTTTAGTTCTGAGGACTATAACGCGGCAAATCTTACGGAATACAGCCGTCTGAAGTCTATGTCCACACGGGGCATGAGCGATGAGGAGCTTGTGGCTCACAACAAAAATTTAGAAGAAAACCGCATTCTCAGACAGCAGAAAAGCAAGGTTTTCACAAATGCATACGATGAGGCTGTTTACAACACTTTACTTAACAGAATCAACGATATGGCGGTACTGGTGGAAAGGAGAGAAACCGAGCTCCTGATTCACTAAAAAGTTTTAATAATTCTGTTTATAACAGAACATTTTTGAAGAACAAGTGGTATTATTAAGATGTCAAAAGAAACAGAGCTGCAAAAAAAGCAGACAATGACAAAATTAAATTGAGAGGAGGTCAACGCTTTGTAATCTTACAAAGCGTTGCAAAAAGATGCACACTGTTTTATTAGCTGTAACATTACTGTATGGATGGAAACTCCTTAAATCGCTTATAGAACGTTGGGGAACCAGACAGGTTGAGCAGGTCCCTGAATCCGTTCAGGCAGAGCTCAGCGAGACAGATAAGGAGAAAATCAAGGAAACTCAAGAGCTTATTCACGAGAAATTTGGCGATAGTGTGGTAGAATCCCTTCGCAACGCAAGCAACAAGCAGCGTGTGGATATGATGGACGATTTTGCTAAAGAACTTGCTACTCTCTACGGACTTGACATAGAAATAGACATAACCGTAGATCAGATTTCTTCTTGCGGATACTACAATTGGGCCGAGAAGAAGGCTGTATTTAACATAGCAATGCTTATGGCTGATGGCAATGATAAAAACTTTGCTGTGTATGTACGCGAAGTTATGGATACAATAATTCACGAGTTGCGTCATGCAGTACAGCGCAAAGCAGTTGCAGAACCCGGTTTCTGGGATGTTGATGAGGAAAGAAGACGTATTTGGACGGAAAATATGAATAACTATATCAGACCTGAAGTTGACTATCACGGCTATGCTCATCAGCCTATCGAAGCAGATTCAGTTACCTTTGCAGGTGCAGTTATGAGTGAGGTGAAATAATATGACTAAGAAGATTACATTCAGAGAATTCAAATCCCTTCTTAAGAAGGAAAATTTCTATACCGACAAGGAAATCCGTCATCTTTTCAATGCTGTAAAGCATATGGATAAGGAAACAAAGGGTTGGGTAATTAACTGGTTTCATACCGGAGAGTATCCCTCAAATGAGGTTGAACAGATTACCGTCAGAACTCTTGTGGAAGAGTTTGGTTTCAAACCCCTCAACGCTTTTATTACCATTGACTGGCTCAAGCAGGACCCTCAGGCTGCAAAGTACTTTATTATGAAGATGCCTACTCTCGGTAAGGATATTGATTTTGGAGAAGGAGCAAGTATCAATACAGAAAGCTCTGCTGAAGATGAAATCTACGGTCTTGATACAAGAGATACCGGTGATACAATAGAGTAAAGTTTCAAAGCGGCTCTCGAACTACGAGAACCGCTTTCTTACTCCTCGAGTTTCTCAAAAAAATAAAAGTTCTGTTTTCGGCAGAACTTTTTATGATGAAGTGTGTTAATATTTAATCAGGATAAGAAACCCAATTACAATTTAACGGAGGAGAATATAATGAAAAAGTTTTCAAATGATCAGATAAACCGTCTTATGGAAGAGACAAAGGAAATTATGAACGGAGCGGCAGAAGGAAAAAGCACACGCGAGATTATGGCAGAGCTCTATGTAGAGAAGCTTGAAGATAAAACCATGGAGCAGGGACTTGCCATTGCAGACAAAATCCTTGAGAGTGTCCATAGCTTCGACACAAGCTATATGCAGGCAAGAGAGGATATGGATAAATTCCTCTCAAACTTTGCAAAAAGCGTAGAGAAAGACAAAAGCGTTCAGGAGCGTTGTGATTACTGGCTTCGCCTGGCTGCATCCGTTACTACTGCAGGCATTGCTCTCAATGACGAAAGCGCAGACCGTGCAGCACTTATAGAGGAGCTCAAGGGTCTCAGCGTGCCCGCAGAAGAAGCAACCGAGGAGAAAGTCGCAGAGCTTCGCGAAAAAGCCTTTGAAGCAATCAAAAACTCAGGTGTTCTGATTCTTGGACTCAAGGAGTCCGCAGAAGAACTCAGAGAAATGGAATCAGCAGACGAAACTGCAGAGATGCTTATTGACCTGGGAAACCGCGAGTGTGACACAAGAGCAATTATGTCTATGCTTGCATATACAGAGGTCAAAACAGGTGAGTGCGAAGATGTTCCTGTGGAAATGACAGCATCGCAGATTACTACTGCCGTGTGTGTGGGTGTAGAAGAAATCCGTATCGCAGAGGGTGTTGAAAACGGCTCCATTCTTGTAGATGTTGCAGCTGTACTGCTTTCTATATTAGGAACCATTGTTATCATAGACTTTGCACTGGCTTTGGCAGAAGTTGGATTTGCCATGATACCATATCTGTTTTCTGTTTTGCTTGCACTACCTGCTGCGGTACTGCTGGTGTACGGACTTGTAAGGCTTTCTGCAAAGGGAATAAGAGCTTGGAACAGAAGTAGTAAAACTGTGGTAAAAACCATAGTCAAGGGAATTAAAGCAATCGGACGCGGTTTCCTTGCCGTAATAAGCTTTATCGGCACCAGAGTGATTCCGGGAGCAGTGAAACTTGCAAAGAAGATGTGGAATGGTCTGAAATCACTCTTTGGCGGCAAGAAAGCAGAAGGCGTCATAAATGTAGAGCCTGAGGAAGTTGTTGAAATTGTTGACGAGGATGATATTGAAATCATTGATGATAATGAAATTGAAATCATTGATGAGAATGAAATTGAAATCATTGACTCCGATAACGGAAATCTGATAGCTGCAACTTAAATTTATACATAAGGATATTTATAAAATGAAAACCGGAAATCACAAACTCGACAATAAACATCTGCCATCAAAGAAAGTCTCAGAATTGTTTGTGCTCGTTGAGGAACGAATCAATATCCGAAAAGCTCTGAGTAAAGACAACGTCTGCACTTTCGCAAAATATGCGTCCCCTAAATGCAGAGGAACTTCTGATAAAGAAACCTTTACAATGACATAGCTGAAGTTGGGGTTATCCCCGATAGCATAACAAGTATTGGATTCAGAATTGAATTCTAGTTAAAATTTGCTTTAAAGATTAATTAAATAAGAGAGGTATAGTTATGAAAACTTTGAAAGTTTATTGGAAGAAGGAACTTAAGAATTGTGTCCCTTTTTTTATCTTTGTTAACGGCAAGGAATGTGGGATCATACAGCGCGGTGAAGTGCGTGAGGTGGATATTGAAAATGAGAACGTCGAGTTGTATTTTGTTCCCAAAGCGCCGAAGTTTTTTGGTTGGAAAGCATTAAAAATCAATACTCAAATATATGGCGATGCTCCGGAAATCCATTTGGGCGTGGAAGTGAACAATTATGCGCCAACCGCTTTATCAAGGGCTGCGAATTTTGAAAATCAATTGCATTGCATCAATTTGATGGGGATGGATATTGCGAAAGCAGAATATATAAAGAATTACAGATAATCGGAGTATTGAAAATGAAAGCAATAACAAATGAAACCGGAACATTTTTTGTTGATGATAACGGTGTGTTGCTACGTTATGAGAGCACACCTCAAACTCCCAAGGTCCCCCAAAATGACGATCCCGGAAGGGGTTGTATAACTTTCGGATAATGCATTTCAGGGATATAATATCCAACGTGATTTGAGATTGCCTGCTTCCTTGAAACGCTTGGGAGTGAATGCGTTATCCGGCTCTCATATCCGTGGTGTTGTACTTCCGAATAACCCAGAGCCTGATATGATGCGTCAGCTCGCACACCAAATGCGATTTGTACATATGTGGTACGATCACTTTATTGACATCTGGTCACAGGAATATAAGGACATATATATGGGCAAAAGCGAACCCGGAGAGAGTTGGCAGCGAATTTATAATGACAGCGGAAGCTTCTGGATAGATTCCGACGGCGTGCTGATGGATTTTTCTCCCGACATTTGGTCCGGTTCGAGAAATGATAGGCGGATTATCTGCACCCTTAACATCCCGGAGGGTGTCACCGCAATTCAATACGGGATGTTCCGGGAATACGTGTGCCAATAGAATATCGTGACGTATTGCAGAAACATTTCTGGAAAGACGGTTATGAGATGAATGACCCGGTGTATGGACAGCTGTACTGTGTTAGACATACAAACGGTTGCGGTGCGGAAATTATGTCATATTTAGCAGCTATGTGCAAGCTACGAGAAGAAAAGAAATGATGTTGCACATTTAATAATGTGCTTTTGTACAATGTAGTACCGCTTACAAAAAAATAGGATGCAGTCACAGATAACTCTCAAAATTCAGATATTGTAAATGATGGAGGAATTATGAATAATATAAATGATTTTAAAATAGAAAACGGAGTGCTTATTCATTACGATGGCGAAGATGAAGTGGTGGTTATTCCCGACGGAGTAATAAGTGTTGGCAAAAGTGCGTTTGATCAATGCAGAAATCTGAAAAGCATCAATATTCCAGATAGTGTTGAGAGTATTGGGGATAAAGCGTTTTTAGAATGCCGAAGTCTTGAAAGTATAATAATCCCCAATGGTGTTGAAAGTATTGGAAATGGTGCATTTTCACGTTGCACAAGACTTAAAAATATTACAATCCCAAAAAGTGTAACAAGTATTGGGGATTGGGCGTTTGTAGGTTGCCTAAGCCTTGAAAGTATCACAATCCCTGATAGTGTAACAAGTATTGGAATGGATGCGTTTATGGATTGCTATAGCCTTAAAAGCATCACAATCCCAGATAGTGTTGAAAGTATTGGAAAGCGTGCGTTTGAGGGTTGCACAAGCCTTGAAAGCGTCACAATCCCGGATGGTGTAAAAAGTATTGGAGAGCGTGCGTTTATAGGTTGTAAATCTTTAGCGGACGAAAATGGGTTTGTGATTGTGAAAAATATTTTCTTCGACTATCGCGGAAGAGAAGAGAAAGTAATTGTTCCCGAAGGTGTTACTATTATTGGGAAAGATGCGTTTTATTGTTGCACAAGCCTTGAAAGTATTACAATTCCCGATAGTGTCGAGAGGATTGAAAATTGTGCATTTAGTGGTTGCACAAGCCTTGAAAGTATTACAATCCCCGATAATGTAACAAACATTGGCGTGCGTGCGTTTGAACAATGTGATTCTTTAGCAGACGAAAATGGGTTTGTGATTGTGAAAAATATTTTCTTCGACTATCGCGGAAGAGAAGAGAAAGTAATTGTTCCCGAAGGTGTTACTATTATTGGGGAAAATGCGTTTTATTGTTGCACAAGACTTGAAAGTATTACAATTCCCGATAGTGTCGAGAGGATTGAAAATTGTGCATTTAGTGGTTGCACAAGCCTTAAAAGTATTATAATCCCCGATGGTGTTGAAAGTATTGGAAAGCGTGCGTTTGAGCGTTGCACAAGCCTTGAAAGTATTATAATCCCCGATGGTATCGAAA
>JAZSLX010000128.1:0-17336 GCA_045535605.1 Ruminococcus sp. | reverse complement strand
AATCCCTCAGCTGATGACAGACAATCTCAACAGCACCGCTTTTTCTGGCTCTGCCGATAATACTCTCAGAAAGCACTGCCTCGCACATTTCAGGAAACAGAGTTATTATATCAATCCTCATCGTCAAATATACCTTTCATAGGTGTAATAAGAACATAACCCTTTTTAGGGTCTACCTTTTTAACCACATCAGGGATAACAGGCAGATAAAAAGCCTTACCCTCATTGTTCTTAAGCTCATACACATCGTTGGCACCTGTTTTGATAACATCTGTCAGAGTACCGTACATCTCATCTGTGTCAGCGTCCCTTATCTCAAGACCTATAAGATCCTGAACAAAGTATGCACCTTTAGGAAGCTTTGCGTCCTTGCGGTGCATATAGAGCACCTTGCCGCGGAGCATATCTGCTTTTTCCACAGTGTCAATGCCTTTAATCTTCACAAGAGCTATGTTCTTGTGGGGACGGGCTTTGACCTCAAGCTTCTCTTTGCCGCTATCAAAATAAAGAGCTTTGAACTGTGCCACAAATGCCGGTGGGTCGCACCAACATTCAACCCTGCACTCACCCATTACTCCGTGAGTACCTACAATTTTACCGATTTCAAGATATTCTTTCAGCATAGTATCACTTATCCTGTAAATATTTATTACTTCTTTTTCTTGTGAGTTTTCTTGTTTTCTGACTTAGCTTTTTTATCCTTCTTTTCCTTAATTGCAAAATAAAGATAAAGTCCGCCTATAATACCTACACAGGAAACCGCAATGATAACAAGGGTTATCACAGTGTTCTTGTTAGAAAGCCACACCGTCTGATCCTTTGTAGCCTCAGTGAGCTCCTTTGCTGTACACTTTTCAGCCTCAGGCAATTCATCCATAGTTGCAAAATGTCCGGGGGTTTTCCACTCTACACCGAACTCCTTTGCATAATCCGCCGGCAGTGACCCTTCGTTTGCATAAAGCACAAAATCCTCTACCATATCTCCCTCGCCGCTTTCACTCAGCGTATTATAGCCGAAGGAGTAGATACCCATATAGTAGATACTGTCAGGCAGACTAACACCCTTCAGGTTTTCACAGCCAAAGAATGCGTAGTCACCGATAAACAGCATAGTGTCCGGAATATTTACATAGGTAAGAGTCTTGTTAGCCTGAAAAGCATTACCGCTTATAGCAGTAACACCTGCAGGGATATTCACAACCTCAGCGTCACCTAAGTATTTGTAGAAAATTCTGCCTCCCAGAATAATAGAGGTGTTATCCTCAAAGCGGGTAATCCAAGGAGTATTATCAAAGGCAAAAGCACCTACATAAATAAGGTCTGCAGGAATATTGATTGACTTAAGGTTTGTGCAATCACAGAAGGCCGCCGCCGCAATCTCAATCACTGTGTCGGGAAGTGCGATTGATGTAAGAGATGAACAGCCCTGAAAAGCTCTTGCGCCGATATACTCAAGGTAAGAGGGCATTGAAACCGCAGTGATATCCTTGCAGTACCAGAACGCCTCCTCGCCGATTGCAACAACTGTCTGGTCCTCAATCATATTGGGGATAAAAACGTCTCCGCCGTCACCTGTGAACTTGGTGATACAGACTCCGTCGTCGGATATCTCGTACTCAAAGGGTCCGAAGGTACCCGTCTTTACCTCACTGTCAGCCGCAGATACACCTGTAACTGATATGCTCATAATCATAGCAAGGCTAAGGAGTATCATCAGCAGAGAAACTATTCTTTTCATATTCAATGTTTTCTTAAAAGTTGTCATAAGAACACCTCTTCTCAATATAACAGTATATAAAAAAAGCCTCAGCTTGTCAAATCACACAAAAAGCAAAAAGACATATAGCAATACAACGCCTTAAGCTTTGCAATGCTATATGCCTTTATATGCTGTGTTTAGTTTCAGGGCAAATCAGTCGATTTCAACCTGAACCTTAACGTCCTTGCGGATAGCGGCGGAACGTGCAACAGTGCGGATAGCCTTAGCTATTCTGCCCTGCTTGCCGATGATTCTGCCCATGTCATCCTCTGCCACGTGAATGTGGTAAACGGTTGTGCCGTCCTCAAGGGGCTCGTCTGCTGTAACCTCCACCTTATCGGGAGCCTCAACAAGACCTTTCGCAATGATAGTGAGTAAGTCTTTCATCAGTGTGTACTCCTGCTATCAGATAACGCCGTTTTTCTTAAGAAGAGCCTTAACCTTATCAGTAGGCTGTGCGCCGTTAGCAATCCACTTCTTAGCTGCCTCTGCGTCAACCTTTACCTCTGCGGGATCAGTGAGGGGGTTGTAAGTACCGATTTCCTCAATGAAACGACCATCTCTGGGATAACGGGAATCAGCAACAACAATACGGTAGAAGGGGTTCTTCTTTGCGCCCATTCTGCGAAGTCTGATTTTAACTGCCATGGTGTGTACCTCCATTAAATAAAATATATATTTTTTATATTATAAGCCTTTTTGGCAATATAACCTTTTTTGTGTCCTGCTGGTTTTTAGAATCCGCCGAAGCTGCCTGTGCCGCCACCGCCAAAGGGTGCGCCCCCAAGTCCGGGAAGTCCGCCTCTGCGTTTACCTTTTTTGCCCTTACTATTCATCTGCTTCATAAGCTTCTGCATCTGCTCAAGCTGTTTGATAAGGCGGTTTACTTCCTCAACACTTCTGCCACTGCCTGCGGCAATTCTGCGTTTACGGGAAGGATTCATCAGAGAAGGTTTCTTTCTCTCCTCAGGTGTCATAGAGAGGATGATTGCTCTGCACCAGTCAATCTGTCTTTCCTCAATATTCGCCTCGTCCAGCTTTTGCTGATTCATACCGGGAAGTTTTGAGAGGATACCCTTGATGGGACCCATCTTCTGAATCTGGTCAAACTGGTCAAGCAAATCGTTGAAGTCCATTTTGTTGGACATCATCTTCTGAGCAAGCTCCTCAGCCTTTTTCTGGTCAAGCTTTGACTCAGCCTCTTCAATAAGAGTGAGCACATCACCCATACCGAGGATTCGGCTTGCCATTCGCTCAGGGTGGAAAACTTCCAAGTCCTCAAGCTTTTCACCTGTACCTGCAAACTTGATGGGCTTGCCTGTAACAGCCTTTACTGAAAGTGCCGCACCGCCACGGGTATCGCCGTCAAGCTTTGTAAGGATAACACCTGTAATATCAAGCAAATCGTTGAAGCTCTTTGCAACATTAACTGCGTCCTGACCCGTCATAGAGTCAATAACAAGGAGGATTTCGGAGGGGTTTACTGCGCTTTTCACACGCTCAAGCTCACCCATCAGCTCCTCGTCAATATGGAGTCGGCCTGCGGTATCCAGAATAACGATATCGTTGCCGTAGTCCTTTGCATGTCTGATTGCACTTTCTGCAATCTTCACAGGGTCTTCCTTGCCCATTTCAAACACAGGCACGTCTGCGCCCTTACCCACAACCTTGAGCTGTTCAATAGCTGCAGGACGGTAGATATCACAGGCTACAAGCAGAGGTCTGTGATTCTTTGCCTTAAGCATTTTTGCAAGCTTACCTGAGTGAGTGGTTTTACCTGAACCCTGAAGACCGCACATCATAATAACTGTGGGAGGTTTGGATGCAAACTCAAGGCGGGTGGACTCACCGCCCATAAGGGCTACAAGCTCTTCGTTTACAATCTTAACCACCATCTGTGCGGGAGTCAGGCTTTCCATAACACTCTCGCCTACTGCGCGCTCAGTGATTCTGTTTGTAAAATCCTTGGCAACCTTATAGTTTACGTCAGCCTCTAAAAGTGCAAGTCGCACTTCTCTCATTGCAGACTTAACGTCGCTTTCTGTAAGCTTACCTTTACTCTTAAGACGTTTGAATACGCCGGTGATTTTATCCGACAAGCTTTCAAATGCCATCTTCACGCCTCCTCGCTATATAGCCTGTCTGCCAAAGCCGCAATCTCACGGGCGATTTTTATCACCTGAGAGTCTGAGACTTCACATAGGCCCAAGGCAAGACTGCGGATACTCGCCGCATACTCGCCAACCTGCTCAAATCTTTTGTAAAGACCGAGCTTTTCTTCATATTCATACAGCTCCGACTCACTGCGTTTCACAAGGTCACGTACACCCTGACGGGTAATGCCCATAACCTCTGCAGTTTCTGACAGCGACAGGTCGTCGTTATAATAAAGCGACACCGCCTGCTGTTGCTTTGTACTCAGAAGCTGTCCGTAAAAATCATACAAAAGGGAGATTTCTATATTCTTATCCATAGCACCCTCCCAAAAAAACAAACAGTAAAAAACAGATAAATTCCTGTATTCTGCCGTGTTTATCTGTAAAGTTATTTTCTTTACACCTGAAAGATTATACTACTACGATGTACTTTTGTCAATAGTAAATATCCGCACTTTGCACAAATAATCAAATTTTTATTTACGTATATATTCAAAATACCCCCTTAAACTCAGCAGGTTTCACAAATTCTCTTATATTTTGCACAAAAATTAAAAATACAGATGATTTTAATATAGATTTATGATATACTTATAAAGACTAAATATTTCAGTATTGGAGTAATACATTACGGAACAGATTATTAACATTGACAGAATGGAACAGGCAGTTGCCCTGTTCGGAAGCTTTGATGAAAACATCAAGCTCATTGAGCGTGAATACAGCGTTTCCGTTGTAGGCCGTGAAAGCGAGCTGAAAATAAGCGGAGACATTGAAAACGTGGACAAGGCGTGCAGAGTGATTGAGAGCCTTCTGATGCTCATAAACCGAGGCGAGGCACTCTCTGAGCAGAACATCCGCTACTGCATATCCCTTGTAAACGAAGGCTCTAACGAGAAAATTGAATCTCTTGTAGGTGACTGCATCTGCATAACCTCCAAGGGTAAACCTATAAAGCCAAAGACTCTGGGACAAAAGCGGTACTGCAAATGCATTGCGGAGAACACCATCACCATCGGCGTAGGCCCTGCAGGTACAGGTAAAACCTACCTTGCAGTTGCTATGGCGGTTACGGCATTCAGAGCAAAGCAGATAAACCGCATTATCCTCACCCGCCCTGCAGTTGAAGCAGGAGAAAAGCTGGGCTTCCTCCCCGGTGATTTACAGAGTAAGGTTGACCCATACTTGCGTCCTCTGTATGACGCACTCTTTGATATGCTGGGTGCAGAGACCTATCAGAAATACGTGGAGCGAGGCAACATTGAGGTTGCACCCCTTGCCTATATGCGAGGCAGAACTTTAGATGACAGCTTCATCATTCTTGACGAAGCACAGAACACCACAACGGAACAGATGAAGATGTTCCTCACCCGTCTGGGATTTAACTCAAAAATGGTAATCACAGGCGACATTACCCAGATTGACCTGCCCAATGGTGCTCGATCGGGACTCAAAGAATGTATCAAAGTCCTTAAAGGAATTGACGATATAGCAAGCTGTACCTTCTCAGAAAAAGACGTTGTAAGACACAGACTTGTACAGGACATTATAAAAGCATATGAAAAACTCGACGAAAGTAGGAATAAATATGACAAAAGATAAAATCAAAGTAATCATCACAAACAGACAGAAGGACGTTGCAATCCCCACAGGACTGAGAATGCTTGTAAGACGTTGCTGCACAGCAGTGCTTCAGCTTGAGGAGTTCCAGGGTCCTGCAGAGGTCAGCGTTTCCTTTGTAAACAACGAGCAGATTAAAGAGCTCAACGCTCAGTACAGAAACAAGGATATCGAGACAGACGTACTCTCATTCGGTATGTCCGGTGAGGATGGCAAGTACGATATCGACCCTCAGACAGGCGCTCAGATTTTGGGCGATGTAGTTATCTCCATGGAAAAAGCAGTGGAGCAGGCTGAAATCTACGGTCACTCCCTCCAGAGAGAAGTAGGCTACCTCACCTGCCACAGTGTGCTTCACCTCTTAGGCTACGACCACGAGGACAACAACCTTGAGCGTATCCGTATGCGTGAAAAAGAAGAGGCTGTTATGGATATGCTGGGTCTGCCTGCATCCTCCAGCTACATTGCTCCTGAGGAATAATATGAAAAAGCAGTTACGCAGTTTCGGACACGCCTTTGAGGGCTTATTCACTGCAATCCGCACAGAAGCCCACTTAAGGTTTCACCTTGTGGCAGGATTTTATGTATGTATCTTTGCCTTTTTAGGAGAGTTTACACTCACCCAATGGGCAGTGCTTTGCCTTACTGTATGTGCAGTTATCGGCGCTGAGCTTATAAACACCGCCATAGAGGATTTGTGCGACCTGTACTCGACACAGAAAAAGCCTGAAATCAAGCGTATCAAAGACATATCTGCAGGTGCTGTGCTCACAGTGGCAATAGCCGCCGCCATAGTTGCAGTGCTACTCTTTATACTTACAGGCAGTCTGCAGACAGCATTTCTTAAACTCACAGATAATCCTGTGTGGTTTATCCCCCTTGGCATAAGTGCTGTATTAGCCGTACTATTTGTAGCCTTTGGCGGAAAGAAAAATAACAACAACATAGATAAATAAACCTGCGTCACATCACTGCTGTGGTGTGACGTTGTAGATTAAAAAGAAAACCACTTACCGAAAGGAAATATATATGAACGAAAAAGACCGCTCTGCCTTTATTGCTATTGTAGGCAGACCCAACGTTGGAAAATCCTCTCTCCTTAACTGTATGTTAGGTGAGAAGATTGCAATTGTTACAAACAAACCCCAAACCACCCGTACACGCATTATGGGTGTGCTCACAGAGGGCGAATATCAGCTTGTATTCACCGATACTCCCGGTATGCACAAAGCACGCACATCCCTTGGCAAGTATATGGTCCGCTCTGTTACAGAGAGCGTATCAGGTGCAGATGCCTGCCTGCTGGTTGTAGACGCAACCGAGGAAATATCCGACACTGAGCGTGAGCTTATAGAACGTATGAAAACTCTTTCTCTGCCCTGTGTCCTTGCAATAAACAAGACCGACATTGTAAAAGAGAAAAGCTCAATAATGAAGGTTATCCTTGACTACACAGCACTTTATGATTTTGAGGCGGTAGTGCCTGTAAGTGCTAAGAAGGGCGAGGGTGTAGCTGAGCTTGTTGATGAGCTTAAGAAGCTTACAAACGAGGGCGGTCACTTTTTTGAGGCTGATACCCTTACCGACCAGCCTGAGCGTCAGCTTGCCTCTGAAATGATAAGAGAAAAGCTCCTTTTATGCCTTGATAAAGAAATCCCCCACGGCACAGCAGTTGTCATTGAGAAAATGCGTCAGCGCGATGACGGAATCCTAGATATTGAAGCCACAATCTACTGCGAGAGGGACAGCCACAAGGGAATCATCATCGGCAAAGGCGGAAGTATGCTCAAGAAAGTTTCCTCCAAAGCACGTGCCGATATGGAAGCTTTCTTTGACTGCAAGGTAAATCTTCAGACCTGGGTCAAGGTTAAAGAGGATTGGAGAAACCGCGACGGACTGCTCCGCAACTTCGGCTTTGACAGCAGTGATTTTGAGTAATAATCACCGCGTAGGGACGACCATCGGTCGTCCGTAAAATCTATCACCTTGTTGAGGAACGCACGGACGTGCAATGCACGTCCCTACATTGTTAATTTTTAACATCTACAAATTCCCCTCTATATCACCCTGAGTATTCGGTATACTTAAACCGTGGGGTGATTATTGTGAACGAAAATGATGCATGGAATGCTTTTATAAAAACAGGAAGTATACAGGACTATCTTAACTACAAGGCTGTGAAGAATTCCACAGCTAAACCGCAGGAAAACACCGATGAAGATTCAGACAGACGGACTTATAATCAAACAACAGAATATCGGTGAACAGGATAAGCTTGTTACTGTACTAACCCGCGATGCAGGAGTAGTGCGTGCCTTTGTCCGAGGAGGTAAGAACATAAAGAATCCAAAAAGCTCTGCCACCTCCCTGCTGTGCTACTCCGCTCTATCTCTTTACAAGAGCAAGGACGCGTACATAATTGATGATGCTTCGGTGAAGGATATGTTCTTTTCACTGAGAAATGACGTGGTGGACTTATCCCTTGCTCAGTATTTCTGTGAGCTTGCGGCATACATCTGCCCCGAGGACCAGCGTGCAGACAGTCAGCTTTCCCTTATACTCAATGCCCTTTTTCTGCTGACTACCAAGAAGAAAAGCCGTGACCTAGTTAAAGCCTGTGTGGAGCTGAGGCTTGCCTCTCTTGCAGGCTTTATGCCTGACCTTATAATGTGCAAGGAATGCGGTGCATACGAGGCAAAGGAAATGTACTTTTCACTGCAAAAGGGCACTATTGAATGTAGCGATTGCTTTATAAAAAAGCCCTTTCCCTCATCAGTGTCCATAGACTCAGGAATTCTTATGGCAATGAGGCACATTGTTTTTTCCGAGGATAAAAAAGTGTTCGCCTTTTCCCTTTCTGAGGAAGGACTTGAAAAACTCAACTATATAACAGAAACATACATTTGCCGTGTGCTTGAGCACGACTTCGGCACACTGCATTTTTACAAGACTATGAAGTCATAAAACAAAGGTAAAAACTTATGAACAAACATCACAAGGCATTAGAACTTGATAAAATTCTCCTTATGCTGTCAAAGGAAGCTACCTGCGAGGATGCAAGGCAGAGAGCCCTTGAGCTTACTCCTATGACAGGCAGATTTGAGATTGAAGAAGCCCTCAAGCAAACAGACGACGCCTATGTGCTTTCGGGCAGATTCGGCGCACCCTCCTTTGGCGGTGTGAAGAATATGCAGAATGCATTCCGCCGTGCCGAAGCAGGAGGAATGCTCAGTGCAAAGGAGCTTCTGGGTATTGCAGAGACCCTGCGTATTACCCGAGGCGTACGCCAGTGGAGAAGTAAAAGTGCAGGTATGGAAACCACCCTTGACCTGCTGTTTCAGAGGCTTTCTGAGAACAAATACCTTGAGGACAAGATAACCTCCTGCATTTTAAGCGAGGATGAGATTGCAGACAATGCCTCACCTGAGCTTTACGATATCCGTCGCAAAATGCGTCAGGCATCCTCAAAGGCAAGAGAAATATTAGAGAAAATTGTCCGCTCTTCTACCTATCAGAAATATCTGCAGGACGCTATCATCACCCAGAGAAGCGGTCGGTTTGTTGTACCTGTAAAGGCTGAGTGCCGAGGTCAGGTACCGGGACTTGTTCACGATACCTCCTCAAGCGGTGCAACAGTTTTTATAGAGCCTATGGGTGTTGTACAAGCCAACAACGATATCCGTGTGCTGGAATCAAAGGAATCTGCAGAGATTGAACGCATACTCTTTGACCTGTCTGCTCAGGCAGGTGCCCACGCAGACTCCGCCTCTGAAAGCTACGAGGCGTTGGTGGAATTAAGCCTTATATTTGCAAAGGCAAGTCTTGCATACAAGATGAAAGCAAGCTTGCCTGTAATCAACGATAAAGGTCAGATTGACTTGAAATCTGCCCGTCATCCCCTGCTTGACCCCAAAACCGCAGTGCCTACAAACATCAATCTTGGCAAGGATTTTGACACCCTTGTTATCACAGGCCCCAACACAGGCGGTAAAACTGTATCTATCAAGACTATCGGTCTGTTGACTCTTATGGCAATGTGCGGACTTATGATTCCCTGTGACGAGGGTTCAGAAATCTCAATCTTCCGCAAAATTCTTGTAGATATCGGCGACGAACAGAGCATTGAGCAATCACTCTCCACCTTCTCTGCTCACATGACAAACATTGTATCTATACTTAAGGAAGCTGACAGAAGCTCACTGGTACTTATAGACGAATTGGGTGCAGGCACCGACCCGGTTGAGGGTGCAGCCCTTGCAGTGGCAATCCTTGAAAGACTCCGCCAAAAGGGCGCAAAGATTGCCTCTACCACCCACTACGCAGAGCTTAAGGAATTCGCACTTAAGACTCAGGGTGTAGAAAACGGCTGCTGTGAGTTTGACGTTTCTACACTCAGACCCACATACAAACTTTTAATCGGTGTACCGGGACGAAGCAACGCCTTTGCAATCTCCACAAGGCTGGGTATTGAGGATAGTATTGTTGAACGTGCATCAGAGCTTGTATCTGAGGAAAGCCGTCAGTTTGAGGACGTAGTCAGAAATCTTGACACACGTCGGGCCGAGCTGGACGAAGAGCTTCAAAAAGCCAGAGCAATGGCACAAAAAGCTCAGCAGGATAAGAAAAAAGCAGAGGAAGAACTCCTGAGAGTCCGCAAGCAGGCAGACCGTGAGCTTGAGAAAGCAAAGCACGAGGCTTCTCTCCTCCTTGCCCGTACAAAGGCCCAGGCAGATGCCCTTATCGAGGAGCTTGAAAAAGCAAAGAAGCAGGGTAATCTATCTGCTGAGGATAAATCAAAGCTAAGGCAGAACATCAGAAAAATGGAGGAGGACGCAGACCCCATTAAGGAAAAAGGCTCAAACGAGGATTATGTACTCCCCCGTCCCTTAAAGGCAGGCGACACCGTCCTTGTGTGCGATATTGACAAAGAGGCAACTGTACTGGAGACTCCTGCGCCCAATGCCACATCTGTACTTGTACAAGCAGGTATCATCAAAACAAGAACACCCATCAAAAACCTCCGTCTTATTGAAAGAAGCAATGTATCAGTATCGGGCAAGCCCTTGCAAAGAGGTCAGCGCAGAAGCCGTATTGAATCAAGACCCGTTACCGAAATTGACGTGCGAGGCTACACCGCCGACGAAGCGGTTATGGAGGTTGACAAGGTTCTTGACACTGCAGTGCTTACAAATGTGGGCAGTATCACTGTTATCCACGGCAAGGGTACCGGTGTGCTGAGAAAGGAAATCCACGCATTTCTGAGACACCACAAGGCGGTAAAAAGTTTCCGTCTGGGTACCTTTGGCGAAGGCGAGGCAGGCGTTACAATCATCGAACTTAAATAAACCATAAAGAAACAGGACAGTTTTCACTGCCCTGTTTTTTGTACCCTCACCGAGGAATATTATAATAATGAAAGCAAATCGGAAACCTCTACGTCAGTGTGCAGTGCCATATTGATGGAAAGGGACAGAAGCCGTGATGCCCTTTCAATAAGCAAATCTATCTCCTTGGGCGTTACCACCATTGTACTGCCTCGGGGAGATACCTTTTCTCTAATACTTATCTGCTCGCTTTCATCCTCTATGCACACAAGGTCAGAAACTAAAGTCACCGCGTCCACCACAGTAGGTACACCCAATGCAATGACGGGCACCCCCAGAGTATCCTTGCAGATTTTAGTTCTGTGGTTTCCCACTCCTGCACCGGGAGCAATGCCTGTGTCTGATATCTGGAGTGTACAGCCAAGTCTCTCAAGCCTACGTGATGCAAGGGCATCTATGACAATTACCGCTGTAGGCTTTATCCGCTTTACAACGCTCAGGATAAGCTCTCCTGTTTCAATGCCTGTCTGACCTGTGACTCCTGTTTTCAGCACTGCCACTGCACGGAGTCTGTCAAGCCCTGTGCTCCTTGCAAGCTCACCTGTTATATGCCGTGTGGCAAGGACCTTTGAAACACACAAGGGTCCCAAGGCATCAGGTGTAATCTCAGGGTTTCCAAGCCCCACCACAAGCACTGAGCCGTTTACAGGCAGGAGTCTGCGTATCTCCTGTGAGATTACAGGAAGGCGCTCATCTGTGTCCCGTATGTTATCTGTAAGAGGAGGCAGATTCACCGTCACATATCTGCCCGGGTCCTTTCCCATAAGCTGGCCTGCCCGCTTTGTTTTTATATCAAGCCTTTCAATGTAAAGTCCCTGAGTTTCCTCCGCTCTGTAGTCCACATCACGCAGGTCTTCATCTGCAATTTCTCTTGCCTCAACTGCAAGGTCAGTCCTAAGCTCCATACCATTGCCTCCCTGTCTTTTAAATAGTATCGGCAAAGGCAGATATATTATTCTTTACATCACTGCAAACTATATGATATAATATTTTAATAGAATATACTTTCAAAAAAGGGGTCCTTAATATGAAAAATCATCCCAGAGCAGTGGCTTTTATACTGGCAGTTTTGCTGTGTATAAGCGCAGTTGTCTGTACATCTGCAGCACACAAAGATTTAGCAGAAATCTCTGCAAAGACAGGTCTTGAGCCTGTAGGCTCATTCAACGCAAACTCAGAGCTTTCCTATTCAGGAGATGTATTGCCTTCTTACTACAACAGTGCAGATATGGAGCTTACTCTTGAGGTAAGACAGCAGCAACTGAACACCTGCTGGGCATTCGGCTCGCTGTCAAGCTTTGAGACTCTTCTGCTGAAAAATAACGAGAGCAATATTAAGATTTTATCTCCTCAGCACGCAAACTACTGGGGACTTACACGTAAAGACGGCACAGGCTGGCAGAGAGGCTTTGAGGATCCCGGTTACTCCTTCATTCCTCTTGGCTACCTTACAAGCTGGGCAGGTCCTCTGAAGGAATCAGAATTCCCTGAGGAAAGCTCTCAGGCGGATTATGATTCCCTGACCAAGACCCCTAAGTACGGACTCACTGAGGCTATTTACTTTGACAGCACCACAGACCACAACGCTATCAAGGAAATGATTCTTGAATACGGCTCTGTTGTTGCAAGCTTCAACTCAACTGCTGATTACATGACTGACTACACCACATTTTACTGCAGTGATACCTCCCTTACGGTCAATCAGCTTCTGGGCCACTGTGTAAGCGTTGTAGGCTGGGACGATAACTACTCAAAGGAAAACTTCCGTGACAGCATCTCAGGTACTCCCTCAAAGGACGGCGCATGGCTCGTAAAGAACAGCTGGGGCTCATATATTAATGACATTGGCGGTTACTTCTGGATTTCCTATGAAGATGTGTGGCTTTTCAACAGCATATTCGGACCCTCCTATGCTCTTACCGAGTACGAGGAGCTTTGCGAGGATGTTAAGCTCTATCAGAATGAAATTGACGGTGCAACCTATGAGTTCGCTTATTTCTCATATTCTGAGGACAGAACTATCACCTATATGAACGCCTTTGATTTTACAGAGGAGAACCGCAACCTTGACAAGGTTATGTTTGAGTCCACCTCCCTTGGCAGTGACTACACTGTTTACTACATCCCCTTTGACACAGATAAGCCCTCTGCTGATACCGCTGTATGGCAGGAGCTTTACACAGGAGTTGTAGACTACACAGGCTACATCTGTGTGGATGTTGAGGACATAAAGCTTCCTAAGGGAAAGGGTGCCATCGGCATCAAGATAAGCAACACACGTGTAAACAGCGAAAATCCCGATGCAGATGTTATGAATTCCATCGGTGTCAGCGAATGGCTTGAAAGCAGTAAAGGTCTTATCTTTATTCCTCAGGCAGAGCACGGACTGAGCTACTATATGGATATGGACTACCCAAAGTCAGGTGTTACCGATGTTATAGATTTCTATGAGGATAATCTTGCTGACGACATAGGCGGCACCTTTGTTATCAAGGCAATCACACGCAACGAGTGCAGCGCTCCTCACCCCACAGAGCCTGAGGAAACCACAGCAGTAACTACTGAAAATACTGTTACAACTGCTCCTGAGACTACCATCACAACATCTCCCACAACATTTGTTACAGACCCCACAGAGGAGACAACTGTTCCCGTAGTTACAACAACCGTACCTGCTGTAACAACTCTCCCTATACCTACTGTGACTATTCCTGTCACCACCGTTACTTCTCCCACAGACCCCACAGAGACAACAACTGCAACAGTACCTATAACAACAGTACCTATAACAACAGTACCCATTACAACAGTACCTGTAACAACTGTGACAATCCCTGTTACAACCCTTAAAGGCACCACAGAAACCACCACTGCATTCGAGGCAACAGACCCCTTTATTTACAAGCTGGGTGATGCAGACTTGTCAGGTGTGGTCAACATCAAGGATGCAACACAGATTCAGAAGTACGCCGCAAGACTCCTGACTCTCACCTTCCGTGAGCATATGGCGGCTGATGTAAACACAAGCGGTGAAGCAAACGTAGTTGATGCAACCTACATTCAGAAATTTGCCGCCAGCATCACAACAGATATAAACGTAGGCAAGGAATGTATCTTCTTTGAATAAAGAGGCAACATATGATTGAAATAAACAAAAAACGGCTTAATATTTTTCTGCTGATAATAAGTGCAATTTTATTCTCAGCAGTTTACTGGGGACTATACAATTTTATCTATCTTAATATTCTTGATGTTCCCGTTGGAATTATGAACATCGTTGATTTGTTTGTAATTTTCGCCTATGTCTTAGCAGGTGTTCCTGCAAGCTTTGGATTAAGAAAGCTCTTGCTTTTTATACTTACAAAAGAGCCAAAAGACAACTGATTATTAACGCAAAAAATCCCTGTTACCAAGTGTAACAGGGATTTTTATGTGTGCTTGAAATATTAAGTTTTCAGTAATTATCTGATACTTCCTACTGTACGGGGATAGAGGATAACGTCACGGATGTTACTGATACCTGTAACGTACATCAGGATTCTCTCAAAGCCAAGACCGAAGCCTGAGTGAGGCACAGAGCCAAATCTTCTCAGGTCAAGGTAGTCTGCATAGTCCTCCTCGTTCATACCGCGGACACGCATAGCCTCTAAAAGCTTATCAAGGTCTGACTCACGCTCAGAGCAGCCGATAATCTCGCCAACACCGGGCACAAGCAGGTCTGTAGCCGCAACAGTCTTGCCGTCAGGATTCTGCTTCATATAGAAGGACTTGATATCCTTGGGATAGTTGATAACAAACACAGGCTTCTTGAACACTTCCTCTGTGATGTATCTCTCATGCTCTGTCTGCAGGTCACTGCCCCACTCTACGGGATAAACAAAGTCCTTACCGCTTTCCTTCAGAAGCTCAATTGCCTTTGTATAATCAAGGATTTCAAACTTATTCTCAATGATGCTCTGGAGCTTATCAATAAGGCCTGACTCAAAGTGCTTATCGAAAAATGCAAGCTCTGCAGGGCACTTGTCCATAACCTCTTTGATGATAGTCTTAATCATATCCTCAGCAATGCCGATAATATCGAAAAGGTCTGCAAAAGCAACCTCAGGCTCAACGTGCCAGAATTCTGCCACGTGTCTGGGGGTGTTGCTGTTTTCAGCACGGAAAGAAGGACCGAAGGTGTAAATCTTACCGAATGCCATTGCGGCAACCTCACCCTCAAGCTGAGCAGAAACAGAGAGTCCTGCCTTCTTGCCGAAGAAGTCGTCTGCATAATATTCCTCTTCGCTCTTATAGTCGGTGTTGTAGCCAATAGTTGTAACCTTGAACATCTCGCCTGCACCCTCACAGTCAGAGCCTGTGATAAGAGGAGGATTTACGTAGGTGTAGTTTCTTGACTGGAAATAGTTGTGGATAGCACCTGCCATAACAGAGCGGACTCTGAACACTGCGTTAAAGGTGTTTGTACGGACACGCAGATGAGGCATTGTGCGGAGAAACTCCAGTGTGTGGCGCTTCTTCTGCAGGGGATACTCAGGGGGACACTCACCTAAAATCTCAATGGATTTTACGTTAATTTCAACAGAGCCCTGCCTTGCCTCTACAACCTCGCCCACAACCTTTAAGGCTGTGCCAAGTCTCAGTGCAGATGCAGGGTACTCGGTGTTTGCTCTGTCAATAACAATCTGAATATGTGTAAGTGATGTGCCGTCGTTAAGCTCGGCAAAAGCCATATTCTTTGATTCTCTGGATGTTCTTACCCATCCGCAGATGGTAACTTCTTTGCCCAGATACTGTGCATCCTCAAGAATGCATTTGATATCGGTATGCTGCATATAAATCTCGACCTTTCTTATAAAAATGTTCCGCTTAAGAAACAGTATATTCTTTATATTATTCCAAATATCAGACAATTGCCGCCAGATATTTCTGTATGTAGGTGGCGTCAGCGATTGTTGTCACTCCGTCACCGTTTATATCCGCTTTTTCAAGTGAAATATCAATGCTCATTCCTGCCAGATTTTTCTGCAGGGCTGTTGCATCTGTAATGGTTGTCACTCCGTCACCGTCTACATCTGCAAAGTCTAAGGGACGCTCCACAGGGTCTGCAGGAAGGCTGGTGTCCGGAGCAGGTGAAAACACAGGAGGCTCGTCCATAACAACAGTAGTTTCAACGGCTGTTGTTTCTGTCAATGTTTCCTCAGGAACTGTTGTTTCAGGTACTGTTGTCTCGGGAGCAACAGTGGTGGGAGGCTCTGTGGGTTTGGTTTCTGCAGGCTTTTTATAAATAAGCTCACAGAAGTCGAGCACACACCAGCCTGTGTAGCCTGCATATGTGGTCTTGCCCCATGTGTAGCCGTTAGCCTTCTTAGTCTGAGTTACAACAAACTCAGTATCATCAGGAAGTGCAGTGAGGACAGAGTAGCTTGTCCCTGCACCCTTACGCATATTGACACCATTGCTTGAGTCAACTCTGTAGATATCACCCTCAACCTCAGGCTCCTTAACCCCGTCAAGGATGTAGATATAGCCCTTGAAGGTCCAGCCGGAACTGTAAACACCGCCGTTAGCCTCGCCGATTTCTGCGTGGGTAAGATAGAAATTCTTATATCCGTAACCTGAATTTGAGAAAGTGATTGTAGTGGAAGAAATGTCCTCAACAACGGCAACGTGACCGCCGGAAGGATTATCCCAGCAAGCAATAGCACCCAGCTTCGGAGTCTTTCCGTAGGGATAGTAATTATTGTCTTTATTGTAACCGTACCAGTAGTGAGCACTGTTCAGAGAAAGCTTAGGCTGAGTACCCAGAATCTCGTATGCTCTGCCCCATGCGTAGGCGGTGCAGTTAGGCATACCGTAACCTGCCGCATAAAGGATATTAAGATTGCTGTAGTAATACTTATTGGATGATGAGGGTGCTGTGAGTCTTGGAGAAAAATCTGTCACTGCACACTGGGATATTCCGTAATCCTCTGTATTCCCCCCTGCAAAAGCCGCAAAGGAAGCAACAGGAACAACTGTAAGTATCAAAAAAAGCACCATAGCAAGAATTCGTTTCACGTTTAAATCTCCTTCAAGTAACCATCATTATTGTTAAAAATACGCAAATTCATAAATATTATACCACAAGTAACAGGAGTTTGACAACCTTTTACAGAAATAAAGTGGAATAAACAATTTTTACACAAAAATAAAAACTGACTCCGCAAAAACGGAGTCAGCGTAAAAACGTATTCAATTAAAAGCCGTCGTTGTAGTCATCGCTTACCTTAGGCTCTGTGCTTTTCACGGGTGCCTTTGCTGCAGTTTTTACCAAAGCAGCCTTTGCTGTCTTAGGCTTGTGAAGGATTACAAAGGTCAGACAGGAAAGTGCCAGACACCAGAAAACAATACAGAGAATAAGAAGCAGAGGCGATTTTT
>JAZSLX010000092.1:0-18188 GCA_045535605.1 Ruminococcus sp. | reverse complement strand
CGGATATGGCGATATTTACCCAGTAACAACAATCGGTAGAATTGTTACAATGATATCTTCCGCTTTTGGTATTGCGATAATTGCCCTGCCATCTGGTGTGATTACTGCAGGTTACCTTGCCGAGATAAGCAAAGAAGAATAAAAAATTCCAATTTGTTTAATAGAAAAAGTTATTAATCTCTGGCGGTATCTACTAAATCCTTTGGTATAAGAGGTGGGTTATGTACAGTCATATTATCAACAACGCAATTGAATATGTTAAGGAAATATTTTCTTCGGATTTTACAGGACATGACTTTCAGCATACTATGAGGGTTTGCAAAATGGCAACACAGCTTGCTTTACAAGAGGGTGCTGATTTGTTTACGGTGCAATTGTCTGCACTTTTACATGATGTGGATGACAGAAAACTCTCACCTGAAACTTATGATAGCCTCACAAATGCAAGATTCTTTATGAAAGAACAGGGTGTCGAGGAGGATAGGATAGGGAAAATCTGCACAATAATTAAACAAGTTTCCTTTAAGGGCAGGGACTCTGTAGTACCTGATACCCTTGAGGGCAAGTGTGTGCAGGACGCAGACAGGCTTGATGCACTGGGTGCAATTGGCATTGCCAGAGCTTTTGCTTACGGCGGAAGCCATAAAAGACCTATGTATGACCCTGAGGTTAAACTACGACTTAATATGAGCGAGGAGGAGTATTTCTCCTCAGAATCCACCACCGTCAACCATTTTTATGAGAAGCTCTTTCTGCTTGCTGATATGATGAACACTGAGTCGGCAAGGAAGATTGCTGAGCACAGAGAGCAGTTTATGCGAGGCTTTATTGATGAATTTATCAGTGAGTGGGATTCTGACATTCATCTGTAATATTTGACTACCTGCTTTATCTTTGCTATAATACAAGTCGGTTAAGATTACACAAAGAGATGGTATTATGAAAATTATCGACTTTCACACACATATTTATCCCGATAAGATTGCCGAAAAGGCAACGGACGCTATCGGTAAATTCTATGATATAGAGATGGACAGGGTCGGCTCCCTTGAGGGACTTCTCAAATATTCTCAGCGTGCAGGCATTGAGAGATGTGTAGTTCATTCTGTTGCCACAAGCCCTCATCAGGTAGAGCGAATCAACGATTTTATTTTTGAGTCGGTGAGTGCTCACCCTGACAGACTCTCAGGCTTTGGTACTATGCATCAGGATTATGAGAACAAGCTTGAGGAGGTTGAGCGGTGCCTTAAGATGGGACTCAAGGGCATTAAGCTCCACCCTGATACACAGATGTTCAATGCTGATGATGACCGAATGCTTGAGATTTATGACTATCTGCAGGACAAAGCCCCTGTGCTTTTCCACTGCGGAGACTACCGATACGATTACTCTCACCCAAGACGTATTGCGCGAATCTGCAAGATGTTTCCCCGTCTTACTGTTATCGGTGCTCACTTCGGCGGATATTCTGTCTGGGATGAAGCATATGAATACTTAAAAGACCTTGATTGTATGCTGGATACCTCCAGTTCCTCTGCACTTATGGAGGAGGGAATGTTTGAGCGAATGATTAAGGCATACGGTGCAGACCGACTGCTTTTTGGTACTGACTTTCCTATGTGGGACAGTTCTGAGGAGCTGCAGAGATTTATGAGCGTTTCTCTGACAGAGGAGGAGCGAGAAAAAATTCTCTGGAAAAACGGAGCAAGGCTTCTGAAACTTTAATTTATATGAGGTGTTACTATGAAGAAAATACTTTCCTTTATACTTGCAGTTATGATGGTTGTAGCTCTGGGTGCTCTCTGGGGTTGCAACGATGATTCCGATAATACAGCTACACCAGACAGCATCCCTGCGGTGTCTCCTTTGGCGGGAAGCTGGAAGGTGGTATCTACTGACGATGAGGTAGAGTGGTTTATGAATTCTAAGGATACTCTGCATATCACCGAAACCCGTAACGAGAAGCAATACACAACTGTGTGCAGCTATTCCTACGATAAGGACACAGGTGCTTTTGAATACACATGCTTGTCTGCAAGCGGAAGCTTTGAGGGCACTGCTACAATCGAGGGCGGCAATCTGACAGTTGTGAGCAATGACGGCGCAACGACTGTTATACTGAAGAAATCACCCGTAGAAGTATGATAAATATAGACCAAAGTCAGCAACTGTAATGGTTGTTGACTTTTTTATTTTGTGCAAATAGTAGAATATACACTATTAACGGGTCAATATGTAGAAATCGTATGTTTTGTATGATATAATATTTTGTGAAAAAAACACACAGATAGCGCTGCCTGTTATTTTCAACTCAGATTTGCTGTCTGTGAATTTATGGGAGGCACTTATGTACAGCATTTCTATCTGTGATGACGACCCTCGTATGAGAGATTTGCTTGAGAGATTGGTCAACAGGTACTTTGTGCAGAAGAAGCTGGATTACACTGTGCAGGTGTTTTCCTGCGGAGAGGAGCTTTCACGCTTCAGAGGCAAAACAGATATAGCTTTCCTCGACGTAGAGATGAAGAATCTTAACGGAATCCAGACAGGTTATTCCCTTCTGACCCGCAACCCCGATGTGGTTATTTTCATTGTTACAAGCCACAGGGAATACCTTGATGATGCCATGGATTTAAAGGTGTTCCGTTTCCTTGAAAAGCCTGTGGACAGGCATAGGCTCTATTCTGCTCTGGATATTGTCACAGAACAATCCTCACAGATTACCTTTATATCAAATCACTTGCCTGTTACCTTAAGGGAAAGAGATGTGGTGTGTATTTATTCCTGCGACAGAAGGACCTATGTGCTGTCTGATACAGGAGAGAGCTACCCCACAATTCTCAGTATGAAGGAATGGCTTAGAAAGACAGAGAGCATTCCCTGTTACTCCCATCCTCATTACAGCTATATAATTAACCTTAAGTATGTGTCACGGATAGAGGGCAGAACAATAGTGCTGAAATGCAAGAACGGTATTTCAATGAGCATAGAGGCGTCCCAGAGGAAGATAAACAGCTTCAGAAGTGATTTTGTTTCCAGTATGAGGTGTCGGTAATGGATTTAATTATTAATATTTCTATGTACTTAAGCTACCTGCTTGAGGGATACATAGCCTATATGTATTTTGGTGCAATGTTTGAGCGCAGACAAAAATCAATTTTAACCCGTATTGTTTTGTACATTACGGGTTTTTCCGCATTATATGCTGTTTATCTTTTGGGTAATAGTGCTGTCAATATGCTGTCGGCAGTTGTTGTAATGGCATTGCTGGGGGTTGTAGTGTTTGAGACAGGCTTACTCAAGGCGTTGTTTCACTCCGGAGTAATTGCGGTGCTCCTTGTCGGAAGCGAATCCCTTGTGATTTCCTTGTTCAATATGGTTTTCAGCGTTAATGCTGCAAGTATCAATACTCCGCCTATTATTGTTACGGTGAGCATAGCCTCAAAGCTTCTTTTGTTTATGGGTTGCAGGTTTATCACAACCATTGCAGTAAAGGACAGATACCGCAGTAAGTGGAGTCCATGGCTTTTATTAGTGCCTGTAGCGTCAATGCTTTGTATGCTGATAATCTTTTATCAGAGCGGAAGGCTTACTCTGAGCCTTGCTGAAAATGTGCTCAACTGCGGTGTATCTGTACTCTTGCTGTGTGCAAATCTGCTTGTATTCTATGTGTATGAGCGGACGGTGCAAAACGAGCAGGAGCTGTCGCAGATTAAGCTGTCAGAGCAGAGAAGAGAGATGGACTATGACTACTACAAAATGCTGGAGGAAAACCGCAATGAGTCAAGGATTATTATCCACGATATAAAACATCATCTGAGTCTTATCAGGTACATGGCTCATGAGAGCGGAAACAATGAGGTTTCGGAGTATATTGACTCTATTCAGAAGGAGTCCTACTTCTGCAAATCTGCAACCCTTGTAGGCAACAAGATAGCAGATGTCATTCTGTCTCAGAAGAGCTATCTGTGCAGACAAAAGGGGATAGAGTTTCAGCTTGAGCATAACAATATAGACTTAAGTTTTGTCAGTGATTTTGATTTGTGCGCTATACTGTCAAATACTCTGGATAATGCTATTGAGTCTGCCGATAACAGCGAAGAAAGGCTTGTGCAGGTGAGGCTTTACCGTGCACAGAACGGAAACTTTTACTTTCTTGAGGTTATGAACAGCTGTGATAAAGCTCCCGAGAAAAGTGAAAAAGGCTATAAAAGTACAAAGAAAGGCAGATATCACGGCATAGGACTTTACAGTGTAAAGCAGGTTGCAGAGAAATATCACGGACAGCTTGTGACACAGTATTCAGAGGATAAAAGGTTCAGGACTACTGTTATGCTGCAGTCCTCGTAAAACAAGTCGAAATTTATCATTTTTACAAAAAGAGCGTCGTTTTTACAAATTTCATTGAGGTTTCAGGATTGGTTTTATTATAATTTCCTCACCAACCAAAGGAGGAAATAATAATGAAAACAACAAAGAAAACTATGTCCGACAAGATTCTTGCAGCAGCACGCAAGGTAACTGAGCAGGAGCTTACAAGAAGCGCAAACACTGCTTCCTGTATTCTTATGCACCAGCCCAAGGCACCCAAGGCTCTGAAGAATCTTCGTAAGTTCTGATTGAGAATTGAATCGGATTGTCAACCTGATGATAGAACGCAGGATGATTTCAGAGGATGAGAAGGAGCTGTACCTTTACGGGATACAGCTCCTGTCTGAAAAGCTTCTGGGTCTGTGTTCTATCCTGCTTATCTGTATTCTTACGGGTAGACTCCTGCAGGGAGCGGTGTTTTATATGGCATATTCTCTTCTGAGGAAATACGCAGGAGGTTATCACGCAGGCAGGTTTATAACCTGCTACATAAGCTCCTGTCTGACGGTGTTTATTTGTGTTATGCTCAGCTTCCTGCCTTATGCACAAATTTCTTCTTTGGTGCTTATTCTTATATCCTTTCCAGTAGCTTTCAGCCTTGCACCTGTAGGGCACAGCGCAAAGCCACTGGAAGAATGCGAAAAGCGCAGATACAGAAAGCTTACACGGATAATTGCTGTGTGTGAGCTTGGCGTGTTTACCGCTTTGTATGCTTTTAAGCTTTACAGCTTGTGTTTTTCTATGGGTTGCGCTTTCCTTTTGCTGAGCTTGTTGCTTCTGGTGCAGACTATACTCAATAGAAAAAATAATATGTCATAAAACATACTTTAGTCCGCAGAGTGTGTTTTATATATCAAAGGCTTACGGTTTCTCCACCCCTCCGTGAGTCTTTTCCTTTTGCAAAAAATAACCCCTCAGCAGTTTTGCTGAAGGGTTTTTGTTTATTTAATAACAGTGCAGGTTTCTATTGAGTAGTAGGAAAATCTGTCTATGATATTTTTGTCAATCTGCTCTCCGCAGACTACAAGGGGTACAGCAGGGGGGCAGGCAATGTTTGTGCCTGCAAGGATTCGTCCTATGCTGTCCTGAGTCTTTATAACCTCACTTTGTGAGAATACGGCCTCCCTGACCATCATAACCCGTACAGGCTTGTGAAAAGCAGGTGCAGGGTTAGTGATAGGGGAAAGGGCAGGAATGCTGCACAGCACATCTGAGAGCCTATGTAAATCTTCATCTGTGTTTTCAGGGGTCAGCATAAGCACCAGAAAATCAGGGTCAGAGAACTCGCAGACTATGTTTTCTCTTTGCAGGATTTCTGCAAGGTCAGTACCCTTGTAGCCGTAGGGCTTTGAGCTGATTGTGATTTTAAGCTCCTCGTCACCCTTTAAGGTGTAGCCCTTGTCTGTTAGCTTTTCTTTGAGCTTTTGCACCAAGGGGATAAAGGCTGAGAGCTTTTTTCTGTACCCCTCAGCTATGTACTTGTTTGCCATATCAAGGGACTGGAGTATAAGGTAAGAGGGGCTTGTAGAGCCGAAAAGGGACAGGGCGTCCTTTGCTCTTTGCGTGAACATTTTATTTGCAGAGTCGCTTATGTGCAGGTAGGCACCGCCTGTAAGCACAGGCAGGGTTTTGTGTGCAGAATCACAGCAAATATCAGCACCAAGGTCTATGGGGTGTTGTGAGCTTTTGAGGAATTTAAGGTATGCACCGTGAGCATTGTCAACAAGGAGCAGTACACCATGTTTTCTGCAAACCTGAGATATTCCTTTTATATCTGCTATGTTTCCCAGATAGTCAGGACTTGTAAGATACACAGCCACAGGCTTTTCTTCAGCCTCGTTCAGGAGCGATTCAAGATTTTCGGGAGTAATACTGCAACAGAGGTAGGATTCATCCTCCTCAGGGTACAGCCACTCTATCTGAAAGTCGATGAGTGCACAGGCGGTGATAAAGGTTTTGTGTGCATTTCTGCCTGCGTATATCAGGGGCTTTCTGCCAATCTCTTTAGCATAAAGAGTAGCAAGATACAGCATTGCTCTGATGCACTGGGATGAGCCCTCGGTGCTGTAGTAGGTGTCACATCCAAAGAGGGTGCTTGCGTTTTCTTCGCTTTCTCTGATGATGCTCTGAGCCTCATAAAGACTGTCAGCGCCCTGTATTTCCGTTATATCGAGGCTTTCACACCCAAGGGTAGTTACACCCTTATGACCGGGCATATGAAGCCTCAGGGCCTTATTCTCCGCGTATTTGCGGACGAAATCACAGATAGGTGTGTTCATTACTTGTTATCTCCGAAAGCTCTTGCGATAGCCACCATAATTGCACATTCCATTCTCTTGCGGAAAAGCTCACAGCCGTACTTGTAAACACCTGTGACCTTGCCTGTGGAGTGGTATGCATTGGCAGCACATCCGCCTGAGCAGTAAAGCTTTGCCCAGCAATCATGGCAGTCGGGGCGTGCGTATACGTTGCAGGAGGCAAACTCCTGCTGAATTTCGGTGTTTGTCACACCCTGCCATATATCACCAAGCTTGAACTTCTCTTCGCCTACAAACTGGTGGCAGGGGTACAGGTCACCCCAGGGGGTAACCGCCATATATTCGGTGCCTGAGCCGCAGCCTGAGATTCGCTTGTAGATACAGGGACCGCCTGTCAGGTCTATCATATAGTGATAGAAGGTAAAGGGTTTGCCCTCTCTGTCACGCTCAAGCATAAGCTCGGCAAGTTTTTCATACTGTTCAAGAACTACAGGTAAATCCTCCTGTGTGAGTTCTTCTTTGTCACCGGGGGCACACACAACAGGCTCCATGCTAAGCTCGGAAAAGCCTAAATCAAGCATCTGCTCTATGTCCTTGAGGAAGTCAGGGTTAGCATGGGTGAAGGTACCGCGCATATAGTAGTTCTTACCGCCTCGTGCTTCAACAAGCTTCTGGAACTTAGGCACGATTCTCTCCCATGAGCCGTTGCCTGCGTAGTCTACGCGGTAGCGGTCGTGGATTTCCTTTCTGCCGTCAAGGCTCAGAACAACGTTGCTCATTTCCTTGTTGGCAAAGTCGATAACATCATCGTCAATAAGCAGACCGTTTGTGGTGAGAGTAAAGCGGAAGTTTTTGCCCTTTTCCTTTTCAATGCTTCGGGCATACTCAACCATCTGCTTTACAACTTCAAAGTTCATCAGAGGCTCACCGCCGAAGAAGTCAACCTCAAGGTTGCGTCTTGAACCTGAATTTTCTACAAGGAAGTCAAGGGCACGTTTGCCTACTTCAAAGCTCATTATAGCTCTGTCACCGTGGTATTTGCCCTGACTTGCAAAGCAGTAGGAGCAGTTAAGGTTGCAGGTGTGGGCAATGTGAATACACAGAGCCTTTACAACCCCTGCGGTCTTAGCCTTCAGCTTGTCTGCCATAGGCTCAAAGGTGTCAAGAGTAAAGAGCTTGCCTGCGTTTTTAAGTGACTCCACCTGAACGTAGCATTCCTCTATATCAGCAGGAGATATATCCTCTCTGCCTGCGTATTTTTCATTCATTGCCTTGATGATATCCTCACGGCTGTTTTCCTCAAACATAGCGATAATATCATAGGCTACCTCGTCCACAACGTGGATAGAGCCTGAGCAGATGTCCAGCACAATGTTGTATCCGCCCAGCTTATACTGATGTATCATAGCTGATACCTCCAAAAAAGAGTTTATAGATAAAAATGCCGCCCTTTTGCAGGCGGCATTTAGGTCAGCAATTACTTGCTCTCGTTCTTGTTCTCGCACTCCTGGTTTGCGATACCGCAGCTTGTTTTGCAAGCGGACTGGCAGGATGTCTGGCACTCGCCGCAACCGCCGTTCTTAGCACTCTCGCAAAGATTGCGGGTCTCAATTGTCTTGATATGCTCCATAACGATTCCTCCATGAAATTATTTGTGTAAAAATTTTATCACGTTTTGCGTGTAAAGTCAATACATATCAGTTATGTATTGGGTTTTATTACTTCTTTTTCTTCTTGAAAATCCTTGAGCGGAACAGCACGATGTTCAGCACCAGGAAGTAAGCAACAAGGATTATCATAGTGAGCACAGGCTTCACAGGAGCTAAGGTAGCTAAAAGCATAATGGGGAAGCCCAGCACAATAGCAGGGAAGTTCTGATAAACCATATTATCTGCAGCAGGGGTCTTGAAGTCTCCGTCAATCTCACGCAGGAGTATGATACCTGTGCTTGCAGTACCTGTGAGCATACCATACATCATCAGGAACTGCTCCTGCTCGTAATCCTTGAACAGGGTCTTTGCAACAATACGGTTGTAAATGTAAGTAACAAGGAAGCCGGCAACACCGAGGATAAGGATGATGCCCCAGTAATTCTCAAGTACACTCAGGCGGATTGCGGCAATGCCTGCAACAACCATAATGTCAAAGAAAAAGTTGCTGACACGGGTCATAAGGAAGTCGTTGATGTACTGACGGTTGATAACTCTTTTTATTCTCAGTTTGTCTACAACAAACTTGATGAGTGTAGCAGCCAGAACACCTAAAAGGAAGTTAAAGCCGTAGATTGTGGCTTTCATACCGGGAATAAGGAGTCCCAGAACATACATAAGAACATAGGTGAGCAGATATGCTGAGAGCACAAAAGCAAGCTGTACTGTCAGCTTATCCATACTGCCCTGCATAGGGATTTCGTTGTCGCCCTCTACGTTTTCTGCCTTTGCAGTGGAATCCTCTGCGTTGGTGAGTTTTATTTTGTTCTTTTTCTTAAGGATGTTAAGGTGAATAACACCGCCGATAGAAGCACAAAGGAAGCCCAGAGCCGCAATGGTAAGACCGAAGGTCTTGCCGCCAACAAAGCCGAAATCGGTTTCATAGATGTTGCCGTAGTTCATAGCCTGACCTGTACCCTGACCAAAGCCAAAAGGCAGGAGTATACCTGCAGCAGGGAAGAAGCCTGCGATAATCAGGGCGGCAATCATAGTGATTCCGAAGCCGACAATGCCCTGAATCAGATAGGTTGCAACTGTGGTGACACCTGTATTTACAATCTCGGTTGTACGCTGTTTGGAGAGCTTGCCGCCGCCGGATTTGAAGGTAGAGGCAATGAATCCCAGCGCCAGTGCGTGGTAGGTTATCTGCTCCAGAGTAGCCATACCCTTGCCGGCAAAAATCTCTGTGTCAAAGAGCACGTCCTTTGTTATCAGCTCATAAACAGAGGTGATGATAAGAAGCAATGCACCGCCAAGTACAGAGGTGGGGATAAGCGAATACTTAAGAAATTTTATTGAGCGCTTGAGCATATTTGCCACAAGCATACTCAGCAGAAGTACGCCTACAATGAGCATAAAGCCCCAGACGTCAGAGTCCCAGAAATTTGTCATCAGGTTTTCCCTCACTTATGTTTTTGTGTCGATAGTAAAGATTTACGTACTTAAGGGCATTGAAACGCTTATCACCCTTAAACTGATAAACCTTACCGTCAAAGTATATGTTAAGCTTGTTCTTTCCGAGAACAACAAAGGCAGAAGCCTCATCAAAGGGAATTGAAAGTGTAAATCCGTCCTCAGCAGTAACTTCCATTCTGTTGCCGAAAAGCTTGATATCTGTACTCTTTCTGATAAGCTGTTTGTTCTTATACAGGATAACCTGAGAAAGCTGTGCCTTGTCATAGTAAAGAGGTTTAACAGTGTGCTCTCTTGTGTCAAGGTTATTTACAAGGTCGCACTGATATGAGTACCAATCTGTGGTGTGCTTAAAGGGGAATTCAAAGCCTACACCCTCAAGACTTAAATCAGGGAGATAGCGGATTTTCCGCTGACACTTTTTGCACTTTATTGTGTCATCCTTGCTTTCAAACTCTGAAAGTCCGCAGAAGGGGCACACATACATTGCTCGCTCCAGATACTCCGCAGATTTTTTGTGGCGATATTCTCCGCCCAGTGTGCAGTCGTTCTGATAAAGCTCTTTTTTTATAAGCTTGTTAAGCTCCTCATCAGACATAGCCTTGTATTCCTCAGGACTTAAAACACGGGAAACGAAGCCTCGCATTTTGCCTTTGCGGACAACATCGCTCCATCTGGGATGAACGCCGTAACCACCCTCAAGGCGGTAGAAAGCAATGGGCAGACCTAATTTCTTTGCGAGCTTTGCAATAGCAGGGTTTATGTAAACATTGTCACCTGCATAGGTGCGGTTGCCCTCAGGAGCAATTGCAATGCTGCCTCCTTCCTTTGCAACACGCATACAGTTGAGGATTGCGTGCACATCGGTAGTCTGCTTCTTTATGGGGATAGGAGCTACCAGATAGGTGATAAGCTTTGAGGTAAACCCGTTTGAGAAAAGGTCCTCGCTTGCCACGTAGTACACAGCACCCTTGAACGCCATACCGAGGAAAAACTGGTCAAAGGCAGTCTGGTGATTCATAAGAATCAGATATTGTCTGTGGGCAGTGTCGCGGTTTTTCTCAATGGTGATACCGTACTTTATTCTGGAGTAAGGGTAGATTACCCCATAGGCAAGGTTTCTGACAACCTTGTGTCGGAATTTAATCCACTTTTTCTTTTTGGATTTGTCTTTTTTGGATTTTGTTGCTGTGTTTTTGTCGCTCATTTCTATCCCTCCGCAAAAGCTGTATTAAAACAGCAGGTAATAGATGAATTATTTATGTTGACAAAACAACATTCATATACGTATTATACCACAAATGAATAAAGTTTTCTACAAAAATCTTTAATTTTCATATAACTGTTAAAGAAAAAACCGCACCTTTTTACAGATGCGGTGATATATTTGTATCATTTGTGATTCCGTACTTAATCATGACTGTTGTTTTGCGTTGAGAGCGTCTGCAACCTTATCAGAGCGGTTGCCCTTGACTGCACGGAAGGTGAGGACTGCAAAGGTCTTGAGGGTTTTGCGTGTGCCCTTGATAAATCCCAGCTTTGTGAAGTACATATCATCTCTGTTTCCGCTGTCGCAGGCAAGACTCTCAAGGGCTCCTTCAAAAATCAGGTGGGATTCCAGGTCCTTGTCCAGTGCTTTTATGCTGCGGTAGTCTTTCCCCAGCACTGCTCTGGCAAAGCCCAGGCAGGTGTATGCGTTGGCAATGGGGATTTTGGCACCTATTGTGGCGGCGATTATATCAAAGAGATTGTACACCATACCGCTGTTGAGCTTGCCTGCGTAGGAAAATAGCTCAGAGAGTTTACAGTAGTGCTCCTCTGTAATATCCAGAGCAAAAATGCGGACCTCCACAGCCTCGCTCAGGTCATCTGCAAGGTATCTTTCCACAGGTTCTTTGATGAATCCGCCGTAAAGGGGAGTGTCCTTGTTATAACGTGCAAAGGACACCCAATTGCGGAATGTAGGGTCAAGGGTCAGGGCAACGTGGTTGTAGGGATAACGGGAGAATTTTCTGATAGCCTTGCCGATACCTGTGTGAGTTTTGGATATCATAACATAGAGCTTTTTTGATTCTTCCACTTTTATCCCTCCCTTGTAAAAGTTTGTCGTATTTACAAAAAATATTGTATCACAGCTCATAAGGGATAGCAACAAAAAACTCCTGCCAAAAGAGTGACAGGAGTAATTTATATTTTAGTCAAAGGCAAAACCTAAATAGGTGGGCGGAGTATGCTTGGATTCACAGAGAGGATAGTACATTGCAAAGGGCTTGTCTTTTCCCAAAGTTCGGAATTTACCGCTTTTACAGCCAAGAGTTTTTACGATTTCTGCATATTTTTCGGTATTTCCCAGAATTTCAATACAGTTGAGTTTTTCGTACTCTGTGTGTGCAGTGAGTATAAAGTCCTCGCCCTTGTAAAATTTTGCATAGGTTTCAAGGAGTCGCAGGTTTTCGCCCTCCTGAATCAGAGCACCCTCACTAAGATAGTCTTTTCTGAGAACAGCATATTCTTCACTGCTAATTTGAGTTAAGGAGATGGTGTCAGCACTTGCCTCAGTTTCGGACTCATTTACATAGGAGCAGACCTTGTAGCCCATATTTTCATAGAAAGCAAATAGGCTTTCTGCAGCAGGTACAAGGACGGCACCTGTGTAGCCGTTATTTTTTAGGTATCTGTGGGTGTCTGCCATAAGCAGATGGCACAGTCCCTTGCCACGATGTGCCTTTGAGGTTGCTACTGCGTAGATGTAGGCGATTTTATCGTCTTTGTACAGGCAGTCGAAGATATAAAGAGCGGCAAGTGCTTCGCTGTCACTTAGGATACAACGGCACCTGTCAGGTGCAAAGGCGGTATCCCAAAAGGTCTTCAGAAAATCCTCAGAATCTCCGAAAGCCTCCTGCCACAGTGCCCACAGCTTTTTTGTATCTGTGCTTTCAGGGCACTCAGGCTTTAAGCTTTCATCAATAGGTACAGCCCTGTATTTTTCTGTAAGATATGCAGGTCGGTAGCTTTCCTTGGCTTTTCTCAGCCCCGCAAGTCCCATATCCTCCTCACGGTCAAGGTATCTTACCTCAGGGTATTTATCCCTTATATAATTTGCAAATTCATAGTTTATTGCAACGTATGCGGTAGCAGTATCAGACAGGGCTTTCTCAAAGTGTACATCAAAGGTGTCGTCACTCATTTTGCTTGCCATAGTAAAGGCAAGTATATCCTCTCCGTTTTTCAGCAGAAGTCCCTCCATGTTAAGAGCTGAGTAATTTTCAAAAGCTCTTTCAAGGGCTGTGCACTCCATATCAAAATCGCTGTCGGGATTTTCCGCAAGCTTTTCCTTATACCAGTTTTCTGCAAGCTTTTTTGCAAGGTGCAGATTCTGATTATCAACAGGCTCAACTGTGTAGTTAGGATATGCCTCACGGAATCGGTGCAGGTGGTTACGTTTGCTGTGATATTTCCTGCCTTTTAAATCTGCAAGGTTGTTTATATCATACACATAGTCAAAGCTGTCACGGGATTTTATAAAAGCGAATTTTCCGGGATATAAGCTTTCAAGTAAAGCTATATCCTCCTTGTAAACTCCGAAGAAGGAGCAGGGAATTCCCCTCTCCTTTGCATCTTCCATAATGGCTGTTACAGCGGATTTCTTGTCACCGTCACCTATGGGGAAGGAGTAGGAATAGTGACCATGGTAATAGGAAAAACGCAGGAGCACGTTGTCACGGATTGAGATGTGCTGCTCACCCCATAAAAGTAGGTTTGCAAAGGTGTGTTCACATCCGCGACCCCTTGTGAAATCCTTGTATTTATTATATAAATCTTTATCGTTTACGCTTACAGGTCTGAAATCTATCATTGAAATTCTCCTGCTTTAAAGTTTAAGTCTAATAAATTATAACTTCTGTGTTTTTACTTGTCAAATACTGTCAAAACAAAAAACAGCCTGCATAGAGCAGACTGTAATATTCTTTGCACAAAATTTATAAGCATACACCTGTGTATTTAAGTACAAGCATAACACTTGTCAAAATAATGAGGAAGCCGAAGTTAAAGGCTGAGAACAGCTTCATATATCTGTCTGAATCCTTCGGATTGTGCTTTGTATATTCACGGTAGGTGATAAGGCTTGCAAGGGAGGCAATGAGTGTACCTGTACCGCCGATGTTTACACCTACAAGCAGGTCAGCATAATTATCTGTAAACTGAGACAGAAGCACCGCGGAGGGTACGTTGCTGTTACACTGGCAGGACATAACGGAAAACAGCAGAGTGCTTTTATCGCAAAGGTAAGAGAGAATATCACGTACAATGCCGATGCGTGCCATATTGCCTGCAAAGATGAAAAAAAATACAAAGGTCAGGAGCAGGGGATAGTCCACCATCTTAAGTGCTTTTCTGTCCATAAACATAAGCACTGTGGGGATAACGATAAGTCCGATCCAATAGGGAATACCGCGGAAAACAATGGCAATAGAAAGAGCAAAGAGCACAAGGTAAATTGCTGTTCTGCCCTTGGGGAGTGCCTTTACTTCTCCTTTGAATTCAAGAGGCTCAGGACGCACAAACACAATACAGCAAAGGGTAATCAGGGTGATTGCCAGTACAAAGGGCACCGCCATAATACCCATAAATTCCATTGTGGGAATGTTGAACTTTGAATAAAGGTAGAGGTTCTGAGGATTGCCGAAGGGTGTCAGCATTCCGCCTAAGTTTGCGGCAATGTTCTGCATTATAAAGGTGAATGCCATGTATTTATTCTTGCCTGTAGAGCTTAAGACAAAGTATCCAAGCGGCAGGAATGTGAGCAGTGCCATATCGTTTGCAATGAGCATTGAGCCGATAAAGGTGATGTATACAAGTGCGAGTACACTGAGTCTTACTGTTTGGAAGCACTGGACAATTTTCTGAGCAAGAGTGTAGAAAAAGCGGACATTCTTGAGAGCACACACAACGGCAAGCACGCAGAAAAGACAGGTCAGGGTCTTGAGGTCAAAGTAACCAAGATACTCAGAGTCTATTGGTACGATTATGGAGGTAACAGCCGCCGCCAGAAAGGCAACAACCATTACTACGTTCTGTTTTGCAAAGTCAAAAACTGCTTTTGCACCCTTAAGGGGTAGGGCAGTGTGTTTTCTAATCAGAGCCTGTGTCTGTGCCATAAGGTATATCCCCTTTACTCATATTGTGTACGCACACAATTTGATAGTATAGCACAAAAATCAGCGTTTTTCTATTGTCTTATCCCATAATTCTCAGAGGTTACAAGGGGGTAAAAACAGACTTAATAACTAAGACTCTGAAACAACACAGAAAAAACCGCCCTGCGTACTGTTACGCAGAGCGGAAAGGCTTTAATGCTGTTATTGTATTTTTTCTACAATGTTACGGGCTACATACACACCGCTTGCAGATGCATGGGACAGGGAATGGGTGATACCTGATCCGTCACCGATGATGTAAAGTCCCTTGTAAGGAGACTCAAGGTGCTCATCCACGTCAACCTCCATATTATAGAACTTGACCTCAACGCCGTAGAGCAGTGTGTCGTCGTTTGCTGTACCCGGTGCTACTTTGTCAAGAGCATAAATCATCTCGATAATACCATCAAGTATTCGCTTGGGAAGTACAAGGCTCAGATCTCCGGGAGTAGCACTGAGTGTAGGTGTGATGAATGCTTCCTCGATTCTGGTTGCAGTGGAGCGCTGACCCCTGATAAGGTCGCCGAATCGCTGAACGATAACTCCTCCGCCAAGCATATTACTCAGCCTTGCAATACTCTCGCCGTAGCCGTTGGAATCCTTGAAGGGCTCAGAGAAATGCTTTGCAACCAACAGTGCAAAGTTTGTATTTTGTGTCTGCTTTTTGGGGTCCTCGTAGCTGTGACCGTTTACGGTGATAATGCCGTTGGTGTTCTCATTTACAACTGCACCCTTGGGATTCATACAGAAGGTGCGTACCTTGTCACCGTATTTCTCAGTGCGGTATACAATCTTGCTTTCATAAAGCTCGTCTGTCAGGTGTGCAAAAACCTCAGCAGGAAGCTCAACCCTTACACCAATGTCAACTCGGTTGGATTTGGTGGGAATGTTAAGGGAGTGACAGACCTTCTCCATCCACTTGCTACCGCTTCTGCCTACAGATATAATGCACTCTGAGCAGGTGTAGGTGTTATCCTTGCACTTTATTTCATAGCCTGAGTCTGTGACAGATACAGACTCAACAGGAGTATCAAAGTAAAACTCCACCTTGTCCTTAAGATGGGCATAGATATTCTCAAGAACTACGTAGTTGATGTCTGTGCCCAAATGGCGGACAGAGGCATCCAGAAGATGAAGATCGTGCTGAATACACACTGTCTTGAAACGGGTGCCTGCGGTGGTGTAGAGCTTTGTGCCTTCACCGCCGTGACTCATATTAATCTCGTCCACATAGTGCATAAGGTCGAGTGCTTTACTTTTGCCGATGTACTCGTACAGAGTACCGCCGAAGTCGTTGGTGATGTTGTATTTTCCGTCAGAAAATGCACCTGCACCGCCAAAACCGCTCATAATACTGCAGCTCTTACAGCCGATACAGGATTTTACCTTGTCGCCGTCAATGGGGCAGTGGCGCTTTTTAAGCTCGTGACCTGCCTCAAAAACAGCGATTTTCAGCTCAGGTCTGAGCTTTTGAAGCTCATATGCTGAGAAAATTCCGCCGGGTCCTGCACCGATGATAATTACATCGTAGTTCATAATATCACTCCGAATGATAATTTTATGGGAAAACTTATTGCGTTTTATTAGAAATTATCCTTTATTATTGTATCATACCGCGCCTTTTATTTCAATTATCATATTCAGGAAAAAGCTGCAGAAAGGCAAAAATGTTTTTTAGGATTGTTTAACTTGTATTTTTTTGAGAAATGAAATAATATATGTACATATGAATGAAAACGGGGCGAAAAATTATGACTTATGAAGAAATACAAAAGCACTATGAAGAAAAGTTTAATCTTGATATGACATTTGAGGATATTGGTGGTGAACTTGATAGATATCCAGAAGGAGAAGATACAGATGAAATGCGAAGTATATTGTGTAATGAGTTGTTAACAGTTATTTCCCGCGGTTTTGTTTTGTATGATAAAAGTTCATTTGCTAAATCATATTTAATTGAATTGTTAAAAGCAAATGTGGAGAAACTTCCGGAGAAATACTATTATTTCAAAGCTGTATCATATTATTTTTCCGGAGACAATGACAAAACTCTAAAATATCTGAAGATGTCTATGGAAATGTTCAATCAATTTGATGAAAGTGTGGATGAAAACACGATTGTTCATTGGTTTTTGGAGCCGTTTAAACAGGGATTTGACGGCTTTTGGGAAGCAATATACAAAGAGCTTTCAAAGTATAATACAGCGAAGGGTATTGCTGAATATATTTTGCTTATTAAAAATTACTATACAAAAGAAAACGAGGAACTTTTAGATCTGATTGCCGATTTTATGCGTCACTTTCCTGAATATGCTTCGGTTAAGGAGTTGTTAGCCTTTACATATCAATCTATGAATATGTGGGGAAATGTTATTGCTTGTCTGGAAACCATAGAAGAACCTGTTTTGCTGTGTAAAAGTGATTTGTATTTTAACCTTGCTTGGAGTTGCGGTAAGTGCAAAGACTATAAGAGCGAGGAAAATTACTACAGAAAGTGTTTAGAGTGTGCCCCCGCAATACAATATGGCAGAAACAATCTGGCATACTGTCTGTACAGGCAGAAGCGATATCCTGAGGCAAAAGAGATTTTGGAGGGATGCATAGCAGACGGTGTAGATTTACCTACATCAGCCAACAATTATGTCAGAGTTTTGATAGCAATGGGAAGATATAAGGACGCAAAAGCTTTTGTTAAGAAGGGTCAGTATAAAATTTTCAAAAGTCTGAGAGACCGTGTTGCAAAACTTGAGAATACAAATGCAAGAATCAAGAAAAACTACAATCCCATAGAAGAAAAGGAAACCGAGACAGTTGTTTCAGAAAGACACGGTCAAGATGCCGGAATTAAAAAGTATCAGTTTACAAGTGAAAAAATTCTGGAGGATGAGCTTACAGCAAGAATTGAAGATGGCTTACCTGTGTTTGGAATTAAACTCAAAATCTTTAAACGTTACGGAATTTACGGAAGGCAGTTTATTATTCCTGTAGGCAGATTGGACTTGTTATGTGAGGATGAGCAAGGGAACCTGTACATAATTGAATTGAAGAAAGACAGTGGCTATGATGATGCCTATAAACAAACAGCAGAATATTTGGATTGGTTTGAGAAAAATGAAATATCCAAGGGAAAGAAAGTCTATGGAATAAAATGTCTTCATTCTCCGACAGAGGATATTATTGAAAAGGATCAATCGGAATGCAGGATGAAGCTTTTTGAGTATCAGATTACATATAGAGAA
>JAZSLX010000019.1:0-23154 GCA_045535605.1 Ruminococcus sp. | reverse complement strand
TATTTCTTTTGTTCTGTCCACCTTGCCAGCAGCGGGATTAATTATAAATATATGCTTCATACTGCTCCCCCTTATTCATAACCGAACTTTTTAAGCTCACGCATAAGTCTTGCCACAGGCAGACCTACCACATTAAAGTAGTCACCCACGATACCTTTTACAAAAAGCGCCCCTGCCCCTTGGATACCGTAAGCACCGGCTTTGTCCATAGGGTCTTTTGTAGAAATATATCTGAGTATTTCCTCGTCGCTTAGGGGATAAAACTCCACCTGAGTAGTCTCAGAAAATGTATGTATCTGCTCACACTTTATAATGGCACAGCCTGTAATTACCCTATGAGTTTTTCCGCTGAGTGTACGCAGTTTGTTATATGCGTCCTCCTCATCTAAAGGCTTTGATAGTATTTCATCATCAAGCACAACCACTGTATCACTGCCCACAACAAAATCCTCAGGATAATTCTTTGCAACGCTCAAGGCCTTGAGTCGGGCAAGGAATACAGGAGTTTCAGACGCACCGATACCGTCAGGCAAGGTTTCATCCTCACCCGACGGCACACAGAGTACATTATCAGAAATATGCCTTATCAGCTCCCTGCGTCTTGGAGACGCGGACGCCAGAATCAGTCTTTTCATAGGTATTATTTCTCCTTGAGGGCTTTTCTCTTCTATTGCAGGGAACACCCAGAGTATAGTCAATGAGCATTTTTACAATAGCACCCAGTGCACATAATCCGAAAATCAAAAAACAAAAATCAATCATATTTATCTCCTCCTTGTATCTTAATTCTACAAGAAAGAGTGTCCCTTAAACAGGACTATGCACTGAAGTGTCAGTAGGTATTATCAGCCTGAATACTTGCTGATTACCTTGTTCAGATGATCTTTGTACATCTCCACTGCGTTTTCAGGAGACACAATCTGCACCGTATCCCCAAGTCCGAAAACCCAGCCGAAAAACTGAGGGCTTAAGGCTACACGCACATCAACTGTGAAGTGACCCTCGTCCTCCTCGTTTACAATAACGTTTTTGCCGAAGCGGTCTGCCACAACGCCCACCATATGGTTTTTAAACCGAAGCCTTACATCTGTGATTTCTCCGCCAAACATTCCGAACACACTCTTTGAGTAAAGAGCCATATCGAACTCATCGAAACCATCCTTGCCGTCACGGGACTCCGAGGTTAGCTCCACATGCTCCATTTTATCCACTCGGTAATGCCGGATAGCCTGAGCATCAGAATCAAAGGCAACAAGGTAGTAGTTCTCGTCATCCCATGTAAGTGCCCAAGGTGACACACAATAGGTCTTGCCGTCATTACGACGTCGTTTGTATATTTTATCCTTACCGCTTCCCAACGCCCACTCAAGATAGGAGAAGGTAATCTTCTTGTCCTCAGATATGGCACGATGGATATCGTCTACGGTATAATATATGGTTTCGCTCTGATTTTTAACACGGTTTGAAACATAAACCTGACGCTGAAGCTGTCTGCCCTCGTGTATGGAAGCAAGGGATTCCACCTTGGTTATAAGCTCGTGGGACTTCTTTGCAGTTATGAACTTGGAGCTCTGGACAGAGTCCACAAGGAGCTTAAGCTCTGCAAGCTGAAAGCGTCTGCTTCCGATAAAGTATGTAACAGTGTTGGTCTTTGTTCTGACAAGCTCAAAGCCAAAGCTCATCCCAAATTGCTCCAGAACCTCTAAGTCATCGTAAACACTCTTGCGCTCTGCAGGTATACCCTTTGCCTCAAGCTGTTCAATTATCTGTGCAACTGTGAGACCATGGTTTTCGTCGGTCTGCTCCATAAGCATTTTCAGAATGTGCAGGATTTTCTGCTTCTGACGTGAGCTCTTTGCCATAGGTGTTACCTCCTTACATACCACATTAAAACCGCATATATAATAATTATAGCATACAGGAATATCCATTTTCAACAAAGAACAACATACAGTTTTTATCCTATAATTTTTCGTACAGATAGACAAAATATAGCGACTTCTTATGTGAGATATGCCTTTATGCACCCATAAAATAGCCAAATTCAGCACCTTTTTTATGGTATGTATGACTATAAACACCTTATTTGCAAGGGTTAATTTGTCGCAATAGCCGAAATTTGTCTTTTCCCTTTGACAACAAAAAAAGAGAATTATATAATAGGGAATGTAAGCAAAACCGCTTATAGACTATTCCCGTGTAAAATAACGAAAGAGGTATATTATTATGGCAGAGAAGAAGACAACTACAAAGACAACAAAGACTGCAGCAAAGACAACAACTAAGAAGGCTACAACAAAGGCTGTTGAGGCTCCTGTAGCTGAGACTGTAGTAGCAGAGGCACCTGCAAAGAAGGCTCCTGCTAAGAAGACAACTACAACAAAGAAGACAACAACTAAGAAGGCAACTGCTAAGGTTGAGATGTTCATCGAGTTCGGCGGCGTTCAGGTTTCTGTTGATGAAATCATCGAGAACGTTAAGAAGGTTAACGGCAAGGATGCTAAGAACATCACTATCTATGTTAAGCCCGAAGAGAGCAAGGCTTACTTCGTAGCAGACGGCGAAGAGAAGGAAATGGACGTATACTTCGCTTAATCTACCAAAGCACACAGAACACCTGATACTATCAAGTATCGGGTGTTTTTTTATTTATACGGCTGAATTCTCCATTGGTTTTTCTGTGTTATTAATATAGATTTGTGTCAGGTGCTTCACTTCTTTTGACAGCATTATCAGAGAGTACACATTCGGCACGGCTAACAAAGCATTACACAAATCTGCCAGATTCCACACTATATCAAAGGACACCACAGGGGATATCAGAACCGCCAGAATCCACAGGTATCTGTAAGCAGTCACCCCTTTTTTGCCAAAAAGGAACTGTGCACACTTCTCCCCTGTGAAGCACCAGCCCAGTATCGTGGAAAAAGCAAAGGTAACCATAGAGAATAAAAGCAGACCTCCCCCTGCAAAAGGTATACGGGAGAATGCCTTAAGGCAAAGGAAGTCCCCTTCTGCACCTGCTGTATTTATGGCATTATCCGCAAGGCATGTGCTGACTATAACAAGCCCTGTCACAAGGCACATAACCACTGTGTCCCAAAAGGTAGCCGTCATTGCCACCAAGCCCTGACGGACAGGGTTCGGTGTATTTGCACAGGCACTTACAACTGATGAAGTACCTAGCCCTGCCTCGTTGCTGAAAAGCCCCCTTGCCACTCCGTACCTGCAGGCAAGTAACATTCCACTGCCTACAGCTCCACCTGCTAAACTTCTGAAAGAAAACGCCTCACGGAGAATAAGCATAAGGCTTTCAAGTAAAACACTGCGGTTTATAAACAGAACACATACACAACCGCCTATGTAGGCTACCGCCATAAATGGCACAAGGAGACTGCACACCTGTGATATCTTAGAAACTCCGCCAAACACCACCAAAGCCGTAAGCAAGGAGGCTGTAATTCCCACTATAACTCCTATAAGAGACAACTCTGCACCGAGGATTTTCACATATCTGTCCCCTGTCGAGAGGCTCTCCTTTATAATTCCTGCAATGGCGTTTGATTGGATAGAAGCTCCTGTAAGCAACCCGCACACTCCTGCAAGTAAGGCATAAACTCCTCCAAGTACTTTGCTGTTAAGACCATCTCTCAGCACATACATGGGTCCTCCCGAAAACTCACCCTTTGAGTTTTTCACTCGGTATCTGACAGAGAGCAGGCACTCGGCATACTGGGTAGCCATACCGAAAACTCCGGTAATCCAGCACCAGAACACAGCCCCAGCACCGCCCAGTGCCACTGCAGTACCTACCCCCACTATGTTCCCTGTTCCCAAAGTTGAAGCAAGGGTAGTTGCAAGAGATTCAAAGGGGCTTATATCCCCTTTATCCCCCTCCGGACTTTTTGCTGACAAGCGGATAGCCCTTAGGGTTTTCCTCTGCACAAAGCCTGTTCTGACACTCATAAAAAGATGAGTCAAAAACAAAAAGGCTATCATGGGTATGCCCCAAAGATAGCCGTTAATTGTCTGAATGATACTGTTCATTTCTGCCTCGGAAAATCAGTTTACATTATCATTCCATATTGTTTTTTATAAGTTCCACTGCTTCATCCAAATCGCAGACAGAAGCGAAAACAAGTTTACTCAGTTCCTCGTCAGGGCCCGACAGGTCAGGCACCATAACAGTGATACAGCCTGCACTGGAGGCTGAGCGGACACCATTTGGTGAATCCTCAAAAGCCATACAATCAGAAGGCTCAAAACCCAGAAGTGATGATGCCGCCAGATACACATCGGGTGCAGGCTTGCCGTTTTTGATATCTGCGGCACTTTGCACCTTGTCAAAATACTGCCAGAGTCCTAAGGAAGTAAGGTACCCTTCAGCAATATCAAGAGGTGTGCTTGTGGCAAGGGCAATTTGAAGCCCCTGCTCCTTTGCATATTTAAGTATGGAGTCTGCACCCTTTTTCATAGGTACACCGTACTTATCTATATGCTCGTTCATATATAAAAAATGCTTTTCAAAGGAGTCCTTGAAGTCAAAATCTTCGCCGAAGTAGCCTTTGAATTTTTCCTCGCATTTTGGAATGGACAGACTTCTGATTCCCAAAAACTGCTCCATAGTCAGCTCAAAGCCACGATTTCTGCAATCACGCACCAGAGCCTCAAAGGAAAGCCGCTCTGTATCAATGAGCAGACCATCCATATCAAAGATAAGACCTTTAATTTTCATAATTCACCTTATCTGTCAGAAAGCTTCTTGTACTCTCTCTCAGTTGCTACACTCATATATGCAGGACGGATAGTCTTGGAAGCATTGATCAGCTCCTCCATACGGTGAGCAGACCAGCCTGCAATACGTGCAATTGCAAACAGAGGTGTGTAGAGCTCTGTGGGCAGACCAAGCATTGTATACATAAATCCGCTGTAGAAGTCGATGTTTGCAGAAACGCCCTTGTAAATTCTCTTCTCCTCTGCAATAACAGAGGGTGCAAGACGCTCAACACGGGCATAAAGGTCGAACTCATCGTGCATACCCTTTTCATCAGCAAGACGCTCAACATAGCCCTTGAGGACCTTTGCTCTGGGGTCGGAAATAGAGTAAACTGCGTGACCCATACCATAGATAAGACCTGCTTTATCGTAGGCTTCCTTGTGGAGGAGTTTTCTGAGGAATGCAGAGATTGCCTCTTCATCGTTCCAATCAGTTACTTCCTTTTTAAGCTCATTGAACATACCTACAACCTTTGCGTTTGCACCGCCGTGCTTGGGTCCCTTCAGTGAAGAAAGTGCCGCACCGATAGCAGAATATGTATCTGTACCTGATGAGGTAACAACTCTGGTTGTAAAAGTAGAGTTATTACCGCCGCCGTGCTCTGCATGGAGCACCAGTGCAACGTCAAGAACCTGTGCCTCCAGTGCTGTGTACTTTTTGTCAGGACGCAGAAGCATAAGGATGTTCTCTGCTGTAGAAAGCTCAGGCTTGGGATTGTGGATATAAAGGCTCTTGCCTAAGTGATAGTGTCTGTATGCATTGTAGCCGTAAACAGACAGTAGAGGGAACACAGAAATAAGCTGGAGACACTGACGCAGAACATTGGTAAGCTCAATATCATTTGCGTTGGAGTCGTAGCAATAAAGTGTCAGAATACTTCTTGCAAGAGTGTTCATCATATCATCGGAGGGTGCTTTCATAACAACGTCACGGACGAAGTTCTTGGGCAACGTGCGATATGAAGCAAGAAGGTTCTGGAAGTCATTAAGCTCCTGAGTGTTGGGAAGGTCACCAAACAGAAGCAGATATATGGTTTCTTCAAAGCCGAATCTGCCGTCAGCGGCAAAGCCTGCAATAAGGTCGTTAATATTGATTCCGCGGTAAAAAAGCTTACCGTCGGTGGGAACAGCCTCTCCGTTTACAATCTTGTTCTGGCGGATTTCAGAAACCTCTGTAAGTCCTGTCAGAACGCCTTTTCCGTTTAAGTCACGCAGACCGCGCTTAACATCAAATTTGGCGTAAAGGTCAGCGTCAATAGAGGAGCTTTGTACACACTTTGCACACAGCTGCTCGATAACAGGAGAATTCTGTGAGTAGGAATTAAAATTAGATGTCAATTTAATCACTGCCTTTCCAAATATTTTCAATACTGATTCTAATTTATATATGCGGACGATTCAATATACTTTCTGTAAACTATATGTATCGTATATGTAAGATATTTCTTAATATCGGATTTAGTATTTATCAGTTGTTATCCATGCAGGAAGAACAAAGTTTGCCTGCACACATCCGCATTTTATATATATGGATTATTATACCACATTACATTGCAGAGTTTCAAGTCATTTTTCCGAATATGAATTAACTGCTAGATTTTTTGAAATTTTCACTTCCAAATTATTCAAACAGACAGAAATCCGACCTCTTTCCATTGGAATGAAGCCGGGCTCCTGTATTTTTATATTCTTTTTAGGCTTATTATGAAAGCTCCTCTATCTGCTTTTTCTCGTAGGTTTCATGTGAATCCGTAAATTTGTCCAGAAAAACCTGCTGACCGCTGGGGCCAAGTCCTGCATAGAGGTTCATAGCCTTTGCATTCTCCGCAAGGCTGATAAGCATTTCAGGGGGCACACCCTTGCCCTTTAATCTTCTATCCATTTTCTCACCCTTTGTAGTATTACCGCAAAGAGCAAAAATACTGATTAAATAAAAATCCTTTTATTGTAAAAAATCATTCAACAATCTGCACCATAAGCACTTGACTTCCTCCTGTGTAGAAGTGAGCCGAGTCGTACTCGCAGTGGCCTTTTGCCTCTACAGCCTCAAAGGAAGCGTTATAGGTAATACCGCCTGTATACACATTACCTGCGGTGTAGTTTTTGTATCTCACGTAAACTGCACGGAAGTCTGTATCTGTGAGATTTTCAAGGTAAAGCCGCTCTCCGTCAAAAGTAATCTTAACCTTATCCTCCTGTATACTCAGCTGTTCACACTCTGTAACATCTGCCAAAGCCTCACAGGTCTGCAGCTCTGAAGTATAGGCTTTCTTCTCGGTTTCAAGCACCAGTGCACTGCAGCCTGCAGGCAAGGTGGAAAGTACAAAGGTGTATTGTGTGCTGTCATCTGCAGTCAAGGTAACAGTTGCATACTGTATCGGCTTGTCACTTGTATTCTTTATTATTACAGCACAGATATTCTGAACAAACTCGTCAGAGCCGTCCTCCACATATTTACCTGTGTAGCTTCCCATAGCGGAAATCATCACAGGCGTATCTGTTATGGCTACAGCTGCCACATCACCATTTGAAGTAATCTCAGGAGTAAAGCCCTCAATATTTTTCACGTCTGCACCCCTTTCATCAGGAGTAGACACAGAGGACTCTATATTGGTAATATCCGTCACTGCACCAGAAGGTATGGTGTCGGACTTAGTATCATTATTATCCGTATCTGCACTTTTGCACCCTGCAAAAATACATACCACAAGAAGTATGCACAGCAGTACGGCTGTTAATCTGTATTTCATAGAATTTCCTCTCAAAAACAAATGCCTATGACTCCTCACAGGCATTTAAGGTTTAATATTTTATTCCTCTGCAGAGGTCTCCTGACCTCTTACCTCAAGGAGGAATTTTGTCATCATAGATTTGATGTCAGACTCAAGCTCAGTGCGGTATCTTGCCTTCAGAGCCTCAAGGCGTGCAACCTCCTGCTCAATCTCCATCTGCTTTGAAGTGCTCTCCATAATAATCTTTTCCGCCTCAGACTTTGCCTTCTGGACAATCTGCTCGGAGAGCTGTTTTACCATCAGAAGAGCCTGAGCAATAGACTCCTCACGCTGTTCAAGCTCGCGGATACGGTCGCGCTTCTCAGCAAGCTCACAGAGTGTGTCATCCGCGTCGTTTGCAAGCTCCTGCAAAAACGCATCCACCTGAGCCTTGTCGTAGTATTTTCCTTTTTTAACGGGCAACAGATAGCCCTCAATCTTAGAGCGGGATATGCTCACAGAAAACCCCTCCTGATTCAGCACAGAAGCAACTGTGCAATTCAGATTTTACAAAAGAATACACTTACACGCATAAAACTAATATTGTCTGCATTATATCATACATATTGTGGTTTGTAAACCTTTTTTGTCAATATATCAGTTTATTGTGTGCAAAATTATCCTGCACACTGCCGCTTGGAAATAAAAAACAATGTACTTTTACTGCAGTGTATGATAAAATTTAAAAAGTAAATTCTGAATACACACAATGAAAGAGGGGAATAATATGGCTAAAATAAAAACCCGCAAGCAAAAGCTTATACGGGGTATAGTGGTGACACTTGTGATTATTCTCATATTTGCCATTATTAATCTTGTAGCTGCAAAAATTATATACGATTCACTCTTTCCAAGGTTTGACTACAGCAGTTATGACCTTGCTCTGAATATTGACTACGAAGAAATCAAAGAGGACTATCCCCGCAGGGAGTTTGGCTTCTTCAACAATCTGGACTTACGTCTGCAAGGCTATCTGTACGGAGAGGGTAACAAGGGAATTATTGTTGTAGCACCGGGGCTCAGCAGTGGTGCAGATGATTATCTCTCCCTTATATTAGGTCTTACTGATATGGGCTGGCGGGTTTTCTCCTTTGACACCACAGGCAGTTTTATGAGTGAGGGTGGTGACTCCATAGGATTTTGTCAGGAGACCGAGGACCTGCTGTCTGTTATTGAAACCATAAAGCATGACAAGGAGCTCAAAAACCTGCCCCTATTCCTTGTAGGCCACTCACGGGGCGGTTACGCCGCCGCCTGTGCCCTTGACTCAGAATACGACATAAAGGGTGTTGCCACCATAAGCGGTGCAAACTCCCCCATGGAAGTTACCATTGACACCTCAAGGAATTACGTAGGACCTCTTGCTTATATGGGCTACCCATTCCTGTATGCATATCAGACCATGCTGTTCGGTGCTGAAATGACAGGGATGAAGGCGTCAGAAAGTATCAGCCAAAGCAACTGTCCCACCCTGATAATTCAAGGTACTGAGGATACAGTGACTCCTGTGGACACCTGCTCTATATATGCTCACAGCGATGAAATTGAAAATCCAAACACAGAGTACCTTGTATACAGTGATGAATACCGCAGCGGTCACACAAACCTGCTTTACTCTGAGGAGGCTGTACTCTACTGCAAAAGCATAGATTCTCAGTACGAAGCTCTGAAAGATAAATATCCCGAGGGAATCCCCGAGGATGTAGCAGAGGAGTTTTATTCCTCCATTGACAGTGCAAAAGCAAACCAGCCGAACATGCACCTGATTGAAAACATAAACAGTTTCTTTGAAAACGCACTGAAATAAAGTAAAAGACTGCGAAGCCTTAAGTAGGTTTCGCAGTCTTTTTTGTATTATGTCCAATGTTCCTTATTAACTGTATTACTTTTTGAAGAAAGCAACTGCAACTGCACCGGGACCTATGTGGGTGCCGATGATACAGCCGATGAGTGCTACATGAAGACTTTCTGTCTTGCCTCTCCATAAATCAGAACTGTCCTCTATATACTTATGAAGAAGCTGAAAGTCAAGCCCTGAGTAGCCTAAAAGCAAAGGCTTCTCAAAGTCTACTCCGCCTGCGTTTTCAATCTCTCTCACAAGGAGGTTGTTGCCCTGACGGGAGCCTCTTGCCTTGCCGAGAAGGTTTACCTCACCGTCAATAACATTAATCACAGGCTTAATAGAAAGCATCTCACCTGCAAAGGCAACTGTCTTTGAGATTCTTCCTCCTTTTTTCAGGTACTCAAGGGTATTGAGCAGAGCAATTACACGGATATTCTCACGTTCTTTCGTGAGGATATCTGCAATCTCTTTTGCACTCTTGCCTTCTTCCATAAGGGATACCGCATACTCTGCAAGTATGCCCTCACCAATTGCAACAGAGAGGCTGTCAACAATGTAGATGTTACCGCCTGTCTCATCACGTGCAATGCAGGCACTCTGATATGTGCCTGAGAGCTTGGAGGAAAGTGTGATTACCACTACGTCCTCGCCCTTACTGAGTGCTTCTCTGTAAGCCTGTTCAAAAGCCAAGGGCATAATCTGGCTTGTAGTGGGAAGAGCATCGCTCTCAATAAGCTTATTATAAAATTCGTGCTTGCTTATAGTAACCCCGTCTGTATATTCAACGTCACCAAATCTGAGAGTCATAGGCAGAGTTACAACTTTGTCTTTTATATTCTCAGCAATATCTGCCGCAGAGTCAACAATGATTCTTACCTTATTTTGTGCATCTGACATTTGTATCACCCGTTCTTTGTTATTGCCAAAAATGCTGTCAAAATACTATGAAAATTAATCAGGCAGACCTTTTTTGCATATTTCTCTCAGATTAGAGGAAATAAGGTCAAGAGCTTTATAGAATATTGCTCTTTCATTTTCGCCCAGACCTTTGCCTGCAGCCTCTACTGCAGCAGTTGCTCTGTGTGCCACATACTCGGCAATTTCTCTGCCCTTGTCTGTCAGGACAATTGCCGCACGGTACAGATTGTCCCCTGCTGTCTCACGGAGAACAAGCTCTTTTTGCTCCATCTCTGCAACAGCTCTGGAAACCGCCGCCTTATCCTTCATACACATTTCGCTGAGCTGAGATACTGTAAGTCCCTGCTCATATTTTCTGAGTGTGACAAGATACTGGGCGTGTGAGCCTCGTAGTCCGTGTTTTTCCATTACATCAGCTTCAATTTTCTGAATACAACGGCTGATTCCTGAAACAGAAGAAGAAAAATGTTCGTAACGGTGTACCATAATGAATCTCCTTTCTGAGTTATCTGTCCGTCACCGGACAGATGTTGACCACTCAACTTTTACGATTATACTGCGATATTGTTGATTTGTCAACAACCTTCTCTGTTGTTTGGCAATACACTTTATGAATGGGTATTCAAAGGACGGAAAGCTGTGCATATATTCTCGCCGTCCTGATATTTTTTTAAAAAGCAGGCAGAAAAGCCATCAATCCTTGCCAATGCGTTTTCTGATGTCCTTTACATAGCCATCTGCCTGAGCACTGTACTTCTCTGAAAAAGCACAGTAGTTTGAAAAATGCTCGCAATTATTGCGGATAAAGTGATAACCGCCTTCACCTATCATTGAGCGGGCCGTATCCACGATTTTTTCGGGAGGATTCAGGAGTTTCCGCTCACCTCGGGAATACACACGCACCTCAAGCAGTCCCCCCTTAAGGAATTCTGCAAGTGAGGTTTCGTGAACAATGTTATTTTCACAGTGAAGCATATCCGCCGTCGGGTCACCCTCGCCGAAATGAATCACACTTTCTCCTGTGTATATTCCGTGGTGGTAGTAAACCTTTCTGTTGACTCTCAGCTGTGCACCCACAAAAGGCTCTGTATACTCCCACTTATCCTCAAAATCCCGTACCGACTTATGCTTTAGCATCGATACAACCCTTGATAACATCTGCAATCTCGCCTACTGTTACACAGGCAGAAGCCTCTGCAATTGGAAGCTCGATGGAAAACTCCTCTTCAATTGCAATAACCAGCATAAGCATAGAAATGCTGTTGAGGCATACATCCTCAACAAGTCTGCTGTCAGCAGTTATCTCGTCAAAGTTTATGTCGGCAGTACCTGCCATAATAGCTTCTGTAAGCTTTTTAAGTCTTTCTATAATCATACCTGCACCTGATTTCTGATAATTTTCATAGCACCGTTTCTGGGGAAGTCCTCATTTCTCAGTACAACCTTAGCAACTCTCATAAATGTGGGAACAGTTGCGTTGAACTTATCCACAGCATCCTGAATAAGAGCCTGAGGATCTTCGCACTTCATAGCCTCCAGTGCTTTCATTGCAGGGAATATCTGCACTGCGATAACCGCTTTGCCGGCCGCATTTTTATCCTCGTAAGCCATACAAGCCTGAATAAAGGGAAGCTCACAGAGCTTATCCTCGATAGCCTCAGGAGAAACGTTCTCGCCGTTATCAAGGATGATTACATTCTTGATTCTGCCTACGATATACAGGTTGCCGTCCTTATCAAACTCTACAAGGTCGCCTGTCTTGAACCAGCCATCACAGAATGCCTCAGCATTTGCCTCAGGGTTGTTGTAGTAGCCAAGCATAATATTCTCGCCCTTGAGCCACAGCTCTCCGTCTACAACCCTTGCCTCCTGATATCCGTAAAGCTGACCTACACTGCCGTGAGTATTCCAAGGGTCAACGTTACCTGTAACGAGGTTTGAGGACTCTGTAAGTCCATAACCGGGGTGAAGTGAAACATCAAACTGAGAAAGTCTGTCTACAAGTTTCTGAGGAACAGCTGCAGCACCGCAGATGATAACCTCAAGCTGTCCGCCTACTGCCTCTTTGCCTCTCTGTGCCATAATGCTCCAGATAAGCTCTGCAAGACCGGGAACAAGCACCAGATAAGTTGGCTTTGCAACAGGTAAATCCTTGAAGATATTCTTCATATCCTCGCACATAAACAGCAGACTGCCTGTGTAGAATGCTGCAAGACCTGAGCGGATAAGACCGAACACATGAGTAAAAGGAATGATAGCATAGTAACGTGCACCAAAGCCGTTGCGTGTACCGTAAGCGGAGCTTACAGTACCTCTCATAATATTACCGTGTGAGAGGAGTACACCCTTTGATTTGCCTGTAGTACCGCCTGTAAAGATAATTGTTGCAGGGGTATCAGGTGTTATATCTGCACACATCTGAGCTTTCTCAATTCCTGTTGCCTCATCCTGATTAAACACAGGGATTGCAGGATTCATAGCCTTGAAAGCCTCGCCGAAAACTCTGCTGTGGACAAAGAGCTTTACATCAAAGCCCTTGCAAAGATAAAGCACATTCTCTACAGGAGTCTGCATAGGAACAAGAACTGCAACACAACCCATAGTAACTGTTGCCATATACATACGCATAAAATCATACTCGTTCTTCAGCATAATTCCAACGTGGTCGCCTTTTTTTATACCCTGTGCTTTAAGGAAGCCTCTGGTCAATGCAACCTCCTCGTAAAATTCTTTGTTAGTGACAGTTTTATCTCCGCTTATAATGGAGGTGATGTCACCGTATTTATTTAGCATATGCTCAAGGAGTGCATCGATTGTTCTTATCTCCACACATAATTCAAGTTCTTCTTTTGACATTCTGTCAGTATAATAACTGCTGTACATTTTCCTTACCTCTTTCTGTCTGATAATTATGTTAAGTGATAACTCACTTGTTTACTGTTTCTTTTTCTTCTATGGCGGAGGCTCTGCTCACCATAAACTTAGCTCTGAAATCGTCCACGCCTTTTCGCTGTTTTTCAGTCATAGACGCAAAGAGCTTTTCTCTGAGTGCGCACATTTTCTCGTAAAGCGAATCTGTACCCTTTGCTATTTCTTTGGCAGTTGCAGGAGATGAGAAGTAACCGCTCATATCCACGCCCTCACCGATAAGCACCTGAAGATGGCCGAAGGGTCGGTAATCACCCGATATGTAAACAGGCACAACCAAGGCACCTGTCTGGGCAGAAATAAGAGAAACACCTGCTTTAAAGGGAAGCATTTCTTCCTCAAAATTTATCATACCCTCAGGGAATATTCCAACTCTGTCGCCCTGTCGCACTCTGGCGGCACACTCCCTAAGGCACACCAAATCCATAGTAGTCCTGTCCACAGGAATGCAGCCCAGTGCTCTGAGAAAACTACCCTTAAAGCCCTGAAGCACTTCTTTAGCAGCAACCACAGATATTTTGCTTGTGTGGGACACAAGATAAAACATAATGGGGTCAAACCAGTAGCAATGGTTGCTGATGATAATCAAAGGCTTCTTTGACTTCATAAGTGCCTTTGCGTTCTCATTTTCATATCGGATTTTCGGCATCCAGACAAGTCGGAAACCACCGCTTATCAGGACAACGCCCAAGGCTCTGGAAAAGTTGCGGAAAGCTTTTTTTAGCTTGGAATCTTTTTTCATCTTACTCCTCCTCCCTGCTCGTAAAGGTCACGAAGGGACTTTATCTTGTTCTCAAGAAGAAGTGTAAGCTCTGTAATTTTTTCTTCATCGGGAGTAGCTGTGGGGCACATCTCGCTTAAGTTGATTCTGTCTCCCACCATAACTCCTACGCGTTTGCCAATGCCGTACTTGTGGGTATGATAAACAGGGATAATATCCACCCCTGTACGCAGAGCCATAAGCACAACGGAGCTTTTGAAAGGCAGGATTGTGCCATCGCGGGAGAGCCTGCCCTCAGGGAAAATCAGGAGGACTCCCTTTTTTCTCAGGTGCTCTGTAGACTCATAGAAGAAGTCCATATCAAAGGAGAATCTGTCCACCTTGATTGCACCTAAAAGCTTAAGTAAAAAGGTTATAAGCTTACTGCTCTCATACAAAGTTTTGCCCACAATGCAACGCACATATCGAAAAGCAAAAAGATAGAGTATAAGTATAAAATCTATGAAGTGATTGTGGTTTGTCACAATAATTGCAGGGCCCTTGAATGCAAAGGTTGACTTTCTGTTTTCCTTGCTTTCGTGACGAATACGAGGCAGGAAGAAAAGCCACATTGACCAGAGACCTGTCGCCTTTAGTATAATTCTGAATAATCTTTTCATATATCCACCCTTATATGCAAACTTACTCTGCTCGGTTAGTTTCCGCCCTTTGCTATCTCCTTTGCAAAATCAAGGGGAGTAAACAAGGGGTTTGACTGCTCCATTTTAAGCTCGGCACCGAAAGTGCTGTTAAGAAGCGAGAAAAGTGTGAAATAGCTCATACTCTCTCCGCCTAAGTCATAGATAAAATGAGCCGTATCTTCAATCTCTGATATATCCTTTGAGAGCACCTGTGCAAAGCATTCCTTTACTTCTGAGAGAATCTCAAGCACACTGCTGTCGTAAATTTCATCAAGACTTATACCCTCGGTTACTTTAAGCTCCTCACAGGTTATCTGACCGCTTTCAATAAGCCTTTTAAGGCTTGCACGCTTTACCTTACCCAGATTCTCGGGAATTTCATCTGTAGTATAAAGCACCTTTGCAGGTCGCAGTGTTATGGGTAATTCTTCGATAGCGGAGTAAATCTTCTCTGCTGTTTTTGCAAGCTCATAGGCCGTAACCGTAGGAGCTGTTGCATACACCAGTGTAGGGCGTACTGTGCCGTTCATATCAAGCCCCAGCACACAAACTGTGCCTGAGCACTTAATATCCATCTGCTGTTCTATCATATCAGGGCTTAAGTTCTCTCCGTTTTCGCCGATGATAATATCATCCTGTCTGCCAAGGAGTACCCATCTGCCTTTTTTATCCACGGTGCAAATATCCCCTGTGTCAAAGAACTCTGATTTATCTCTGGGGTGCTCGCCCTCTTTATCAATAAAGGCACTGCACAGAGTACCGCCCTTTACAAGGAGGGTTCCTCTGTCTGAGATTTCATACTCCACCGTTGGGAAAGGTCTGCCCACTGTATTTTCATTTCTTAAGTTTGCTTTCATTGAAAGGTCAACTGAGGTGATACCTGTCTCTGTCATTCCGTAACCGCAGTAAAGAGAGTATCCCAGACCGTTCATCATCTCAACAGTTTCCGTAGGGATAAATCCGCCGCCGCTTATACAGAAGGTAAGGCTGTTGCCGAACACCTGACGTCTTACGTCCTTAAAAAGAATATTGCGGGCAACAAAGGCACCAAATCGGGGGAATACGGATTGGAGTGCATTTGATATCTTTATACCCTTTCTCAGCTTCTCCTCCTGTCCCTGACGCTTTGCCTCAGAGAGGAGCTTTTTCATTGCAAGATTCCACACCATGGGAATTGCAAAGAAATGAGTAGCCTTGCCCATTTTGCAGGCAAATTGGATTGACTGGGAATCCATAGAGGGAGGGAAAATGAGAGTTCGGCCGAAAAAGCCAAACCACATCAAGATTGTGCTAAGACCGAAGATGTGATAAAAGGGCAGAAGTGCAATCAGGCGAATCTGAAGCTTTCTGCTGTGCTTAATGGTGGGGTTGCGCTTAACAACCCAGCCTGACACCAATATCTGCTCACACACTGCACCTCCATCGTAAATCACAAGCTTGGGTGTACCGGTGGTACCTGAGCTCATCAGGACAATCTCGTTTGCCCACTGAGTTGGAGTAAACTCTGTTTTTTCAAAGCTCCGAGCGTTTATGTAACCCTCTTTCTCTGTGTCCTTATCGCAAAGCACACAGAGCGCATTTGTCACATCTACAGTATATTCCACCGCAGATTCATCAAGACGTGTATTAACAAGGACTGGTCGCAGTCCTGCCATAAGAGAACCAAAAAAGCACTCTACCCACAAAGGTGAGTTATCCATACAGATTGCAATGAATCTGCCAAAGGAATCAGGGTATAAATCTGACAGATTCTTTGCCACAGACTCAGCACCCTCAAACATCTCTCTGTAGGTTGTGCGTATTGTAATGCCGTCGCGGTATTCCTCAGAAAAAATCTCGGCAGAAAACCTCTGCTTCATTATTCTGTATATATCCGAAAAGCCTCTTTGAGAAGCTTCCAGCGCTTTTAAGTCATCCTGCCAAAAAGCCAAATCCTACATCTCCTGTTATATATAAATATAAGATAGCAATACTATGTTAAGAATATCACAACAGCGGTTTATAGTCAATATGCTGTAGCACACTGAAGTGTTTTTTTACCAAACAAAAGATATATTGCAAATAATGTAAAAATATCATATAATTTACTGCAGAAGTAAGTTAAAGAAAACGGGGAAAAAGATGGACACAGTAATAATGATTCCTGCTTACAAGCCCTGTGACCTTATGATAGGCACTGTTAAGGGACTTAAGGAGGCAGGCTTTGATATTCTGATTATTGATGACGGAAGCGGCGTTGAATACAAAGAGGTATTCCAAAAGGTAAAAAATGATGCTACCGTCCTCTCATACCCTGAAAACCGCGGCAAAGGCTATGCTATGAAGTTCGGAATGAAGAAGCTCTGTGAGCTTTTCCCCAATTGCCGATACTTCATCACAGCTGATGCAGACGGTCAGCACTCCGTCAAGGATATACTGAATATAAACAAAGAGCTTCACTCAGGGCGTAGCTTCATCTTAGGCACACGCACCCTTACAAAGGACGCACCTCTGCGCTCACGTTTTGGCAACAGCCTGTCACGATTCATCTTCACCATTGCAAGCGGACTGTACCTCGGCGACAATCAGACAGGACTCAGGGGATTTTCCACAGAGCACATTGAATGGATGACACGCATAGGCGGAAACCGATATGAATACGAGATGAATATGCTTATCTTTGCTGTAAAGCAGAGGATTAAAATTGACACTGTACCCATTGAGGCTATATATATTGATGATAACAGCTCCTCTCACTTCAATCCCGTACTTGACACCCTGAGAATCCACAAGCGGATTTTCATATCCTCCTTTGCAAGCATTATCGCTTTCTTTGTATCATTGCATATGATACTCACTGCAAGCTTTATCACAGGCTGGGATCACTGGGGATATATCGTTTATTCCTCCTGTGTGCAGGGTGTTATAGTAAGCTGGGTGATGAACAGATTTGTCTGGTACCACGGCTTTAAATTCCGAAGTGAAAGACGTCTGTTTTTCCTTGCTATAATCCGCTTTGTGCTGTATGAGCTTTTCATTCTTGCAATCCACACCGTTCTGCCTGTGCCACTTTTTGTTGCATATCTTATGGCAGTTATCATCGTTGTCTTTGCAGAATACTTTATGCTCAAGGCAATTGCTTCTATGTAAAAAGCCTTTAGAAAGGTTGATAATATGATAAACTACAGCAAAGACCTGCTGAAAACTCTCCGTGAAAACACAGTTTTATCGGAAAGCTTTGGCAGTGAAATAACACTTAAGCCTGTTCCTGACAAAGATGGTATCTGCATAGACCCCAGAGAAAAAGAGATTTATCTCAGGCAGATAAACAGCAATCACCGTGCAGCTGTTACCTTGCAGGACCACAGAGACGACACAGGCTTTGCAGGACTTAACCTTAACACAAAAACTATACTCACCGACAAGCTTATTTTAAACTGTAACGGACATGAGTTTGCCGTATGGGAGTACCGACTCCGCCGTACAAAAAGACAGGGCGATGCTCCTGCACTTCTGTATATCCATGGCGGAAGCTTCTTTGCAGGAAGCGCACAGTTTATGGAGAATCTTTGCAAGTACATTTGCGAAGAAGCAGACTGTGTAGTATATAACATTGAGTATTCTCTTGCCCCTGAAAGACCCTATCCCATGGGACTCAACGACTGCCTTTGTACCCTGAATTTCATTTATGAAAATGCAGAAAAGCTTGGCATTGATAAAAACAAAATCTGTGTTTCAGGTGACAGTGCAGGTGCAGGCATTGCCGCCTCACTCGGTCTTAATAAAGGCAAGGACAAAATCCGCTATATGGGTCTTTTGTACCCCTGTGTACTCCTTGATGTAGAAGCTCCCTTTGAGTGGAAAGAGGAGGACTTTGCAATCTCCGAAGAGGAAAAGCCTCTGGTTATTCCCCGCCTGAGTCTGGGACGTACCGACGGCAAGGCAGATATGACCTTTATGACAACTATCGGCCACATGTATATGGGGGATGCAGGCGATTTGCGCCACGACCCGCAGGTCAGCCCTATTTATGCTGACTTTACAAATGCACCAAAGACTACAGTTATCACCGCAGATTATGACGGTCTGCGTCCTCAGGGCGAATACTTCTGTGCAAAAATGAAGGAAGCAGGCGCAGATGTTAAGTGCATCCGCTACTGTGGTGTATTCCATGCCTTTGCCGAGAAAACAGGCTATGTACCTCAGGCACAGGACGCACTACTGGAAATCGCACAGGATATAAAGTCCCTATGATTTATAAAATAATTAACCTTTCAGGCAACCTCTATGATGAGAAGCTTTACGAAAAAGCTTACAACGCTATGACACCTGAGCGTCAGAAAAAAGCTGACAGATACAAACAGCCTTCTGACAAAAGATGCTGTGTCTTTGCGGATATGCTTTTGCGTGAAATGTTAAGGGACAACTACTCTGTGGCTGAGCCTGATTTTTATATCGACGAAAATCAAAAGCCTCATATTGTAGGTGACAAAATACATTTCAGCTTAAGTCATTCAGGAGACTTCATTGCCTGTGCAATTGATTCATCACCTATAGGAATTGACATTGAGAAAATCCGCACTGTGGAATTGCCTCTTATAAAAAGAGTCTGCACAGATGAAGAACTATCCTTTGTACTAAAAAGCGAGGACAGTACAATTAACAAAGATACCTGTGTGCAGTTTCTAAAAGTATGGTGTGCCAAGGAGGCATACCTGAAATACACGGGACAGGGTTTAAAAGGCGGACTTCAAAGTATCTCTGTTGCAGATGAAAATGGGATTAAAACAAATCCCCTACCCCACATAAAGCTTGAGCTTATAAGTACAGAGGATTACATTGGAGCCGTCATCAGTGAAATTTAAAATAAAGCTAAAGGCAGTGAGTTTAAGAGAAAACTCACTGCCCTTTTTGCATACATTATTAAATAATTTACTTGCACTTGGTCTTGAGGATTTTTCCGAGGATTTCCTGCTCCTTCTCAAGTCCCTTTGTGCACTTTCTGCCGAAGTAGAAAGCCGCAACAAGACCGGGTCCGATACCTACACCGCAGGAGGGACCTACTGTGGTCATAATAATCTCCTTGGGGTTAAGCTCCTCCTGAATTCTCTTCTTAAGCTCCTCAGCTTCCTTTTTGCGAAGGGTCTGTGCAATGAAGATAATCTGTGATTCGGGATTGATAATAGTAGCCTTCATATACTCAACACAGGCTGTGTAAGCGTTATTGTAACCTCTTGCCTTGCCAATAACGTGGCTTTTGCCGTACTCGTTGAAGTCTGCCATTGCCTTGATACCAACCAGTGTACCCATAACTGCAGCAACATTGGAAACTCTGCCCATACGCTTACAGAAGAACAAATCGTCCATCCAGCCAATCTGGTGGATACACTCCTTGTTATTCTCTACCCACTCGGCAACCTCCTCAATGCTCTTGCCCATATTGCGCAGCCCTGCGGCAAATACGCACAGCAGAGCCAAAGATGTAGAATATCTGAGGGAGTCTATAACAATAACCTTTCTGTCGGGATATTTCTCCTGCATTTCTCTTGCGGCATTCACAAACACACCGTAGGTGCTGCTGATACCTGTGGAGAGAACAATTGCAAGCACATCCTGACCCTGAGAAAGGTACTTTTCAAATACATCAATTGTGTCAAGAATACTGGGAGTACCAGTGGAGAAAACACTCTTCTTGTCACTCATCATAGTAAAATACTCGTCAGGTGAAACCTCACTCCACTCAAGGTCTGCTACATGGTCTGTACCATCAGGCCATACTACCTTACCTGCTACATAATCTGCAATACCGAAACGGTCTCTCAGCTCCTTATTAAGGTCGCAACCGGAATCTGATATAATAACAAAGTTTTTGCTCATAATATCCACCTCATTTTCATAGATGTGATAATTATAACAATATCCGACAGTATTTTCAACTGTTTTATTTTTTATGTAAAAAAACACCTAATAATCCATAATTTTCAGATAATAAATCTTTCCTTATTTCTCAGGACTTATTTACATTTACCTCAGTTTATAATATAGTTTTAATAGCAACACTTATTAATATGAAAAGGAGAACAAGCTATGCCTTTTTGGGGTTACTTAATAATCGGACTTGTAGATTTTATAATTATCTCTCTTGCAGTGATGTTCCTTATCACCTACAAAATCACCTTCTCGGTATTCAAAGAACAGCTTGTACGCACCCACCCCTCAAAATGGGGACGTGAATGCAGCTGCCTTACAAATGAAGAACACGTTCGTATGTTCAATATCGGACTTGAGTGGGGCGAAGAAAACAAAGAATACAAAACAGAAGTCACCATCACCAATGACGGGCTCAGGCTCTATGGCGAATACTTTGACTTCGGTTTTGACAAATGCGTGCTCATTGAGCAGGGCAGAGCAGAGTCACTTCTGTATGATTATTACTTTGCAAAGCCATACAAGGACGCAGGCTGTAACGTACTGGTTATTGACACCCGCGCAAACGGTTTAAGCGAGGGTGAGTTCGTAAGTGTTGGCATTTACGAAAGCCGTGATGTCACTGCGTGGATTAATCATATTACAGAAAACTTCCCTCATAACAAGGAGTTTTACATTCACGGTATCTGCATAGGCTCTGCCGCGGCTATCCTTGCGGCGGCAAAGGATAACTTCCCCAAGTGCGTCAAGGGCATTGTTGCAGAAGGTCCCTTCCACTCTTTCTACGAGAGCTTCCGTGAGCACCTTATTGAGCTTAAAAAGCCTGTATATCCTATTCTGTGGCAGATACGCCTTATCTGCAAGGTACATATAGGTGTAGATATCAAGAAGCAATCCCCTATTACATATATAGATAAGATTTCAGTGCCTCTTTTAATGCTCTGCGGAAAGAAGGACGCATACTCTCTGCCCTCAAAATGCCAGTCCCTCTTTGACAAATGCTCAAGCAGCCATAAGAGACTTGTGTGGTTTGACGAGGGCGCACATTCACATCTGAGAATCAACGCTCAGGAAAAGTACGATGGAGAAATTATAAAGTTTATTTCAGAAACCAGCGAAACATAATTACTACGGGAGGAGCAAGCCCCTCCCCTACGGAGAATGGTGAATCAATGAAAATAGAAGCATTACAAAAACTCACGCTGCTGGATTTTCCCCAGAAGATGGCGTGTACAATATTTACTCACGGGTGCAACTTCCGCTGTCCTTTCTGCCACAATGCATTGCTTGTGACAAATCCTCAGGAGGCTTTTATATTCGAGGATGAAGTGCTGAGCTTCCTACAAAGCCGTAAGGGTAAGCTGGAGGGAGTCTGCATTACAGGTGGTGAGCCGTTGCTCCAGGAGGATATTGAGGACTTTATGAGAAAGATAAAGGAAATGGGCTATCTCATAAAGCTTGATACCAACGGAAGCTTTCCGCAAAAGCTCAAAGAGCTTTGCAAAAAGGGTCTTGTGGACTACGTTGCTATGGACATAAAGAATTCTCAGAAAAAATACGCTGTCACTGCAGGCAAGAAGCTCTTTGACCTGAGTGCGGTTATGGAGAGCGTGGACTTTCTTATCAAAGGCAACATTCCCTATGAGTTCCGCACAACTGTTACCAGAGACTTCCACACCTTAGAGGATTTGCTGGATATTGCAAAATGGATTTCAGGCTGTGATGCCTACTACCTCCAGCAGTTTGTGGACTCAGGGAACCTGATTGATTCTGAGTGCTCAGGCTATACAAACGATGAACTGAGAGAAATGTACAAGACTCTGAAAAAGCACCTGCCCTGCACACAGCTTCGGGGAATTTAACGCATTAACGCAACTCTTGTGTCTACCACAATATATACCACAATATATTGGTGTGGTATGTTTACACCACAAAATATTGTGGTTACAAAGCTAAAACCTCTGCAAGTCCGATTGGCACTGGGTTTTCGGGGTTTTCGGGGTAATTTTTAATTCTTATTAGCAACTAAAGATAACAGAATTGTCACAATATATTGTGGTTTGTCTATTGACAAACCACAATTTTTTGTGTATTATTGTGTAGCAACAAAGAAATCAACGTAAAGGAGAGACACACATTATGTATAAGGTTATTAAACGTGACAACAAAATAGTTGACTTTGATCTTTCCAAAATTACCGAGGCTATCAAAATGGCTTTTGAGGCTACCAAAAAGGACTATCACCCCTCTGTTATAGACCTGCTATCCCTCAAGGTTACAGCTGACTTTGCTCCCAAGGTAGTTGACGGCAAGATTGCAGTTGAAGACATTCAGGACTCTGTTGAGGACGTTCTCATTCAGACAGGCTACGGCGATGTTGCCAAGGCTTACATCCTCTACAGACGTCAGCGTGAAAAGCTCAGAAGAGTTAAGTCCACAATCCTCGACTACAAGGAGATTGTTGACAACTACGTTAACATCAGCGACTGGCGTGTTAAGGAGAACTCCACCGTTACCTACTCTGTAGGCGGTCTGATTCTCTCAAACTCCGGTGCTATCACAGCTAACTACTGGCTGTCCGAAGTATACGACGATGAGATTGCAAATGCT
>JAZSLX010000042.1:0-12758 GCA_045535605.1 Ruminococcus sp. | reverse complement strand
TATTAAGAAATAACTTAATATGAAGATGCCCCCTATAGCATTCCTGCTATAGGGGGCGTGTTGTCTTTCAGCTTTAACTTACCTGTGTAATTTGGTAACAGGTTTTATAGTACGTTCAGATTCTTGCGTCCCAGAGACCGCAGAAGCTATCGATGGGGTCTGTACCCTTGAAGGCTTCTTTGCCTGTGAGCAGGGCATCCGCCAGAGCCTCCATTGTGGAGGGCTTGGAGTCGTATGCGTTGATATAGGTGCGAAGCTGAGGAATATCAGCAAGCATTGTGGGAGCATTCACGCTGATGCCCACAACGGGTAGCTCGAATACATACCAAGGAATTTCTCCGCCACCCTTGGAAAGTCCGAAGCTGGGTCTGCCGTTCATAACGTCACAGAGGGTGATTACCAAATCCTGCTCTGCCTTAAAGTCAGCAATAGCGTTCTTGCCTGCAAAGTACAGGTTAAGGCTGGGTTTCTCACCTGCGGCAATAGCTTTCTTCATCTTCTCAATGGGGCCTTCATAGATAAATGCGTCAAAGCCTTTTTCTATGAGCTTATCCTGAAGCACCTGAGCGGGATTCTTGCGTGCACCCATTCCACCCATTGCCATCTGCACAAGGGCGTCCATAGGACCTGCGGCACCCTTCACGTATACAATCATAATTCTCTTGTACTTGTCAGGGGTCAGGGGGAGAACACCCTCGTCCTTGTATTTTACAAGAGTTATAGCTTCCTTGCTGATTGCTTCAGAAGCGGCTCGGTGTTCCTCGCAGTTAAGAATTGCCAGTGCTTCAGGCGCAGGCACAAGCTCTTCCTTTGCTTTTTTGTGAAGTCCCATTTTAGCCTTAAGACCTAAAATTCTTGTGAGGGCTTCAACCATTCTGTCCTCGCTGATTGTGCCGTCATTATAGGCTTCAAGCATAGTGTTGAAATCCTCCTCAGGGTCGTTGAAGAACAGGAACATATCACAGCCTGCGTTGATAGAAGCAGGGAGCATTTCTTTTCTCGTCATTCGGTCGGTCATTGCCACCATATGGCTTGCGTCGGTGACAACCATTCCGTTAAAGCCCAGCTTGTCTCTGAGCAGACCTGTCATAATCTCAGGGCAGAGAGTAGCAGGGAGCATTTCATCGTAGGTTATGTCAGGATTTACTTCTTTCATATATTCGGGCATCATAATGTGACCGCCCATAATTGCGTCAAGGTCTGCATCGATGAGAGTTTTGTAAACATAGCCATAGGTTTCCATCCACTCTTTCTCGCCAAAGGAGTTGATGTTGTTGCCTATGTGGGCATCTCTGAAATCCTGACCATTGCCGGGGAAGTGCTTGGCAGCACAGGCAAAGCCCTCGATAGTGTGAGCACCGTCAAGGTAAGCTTTGCTCATTACAGCAACTCGCTCAGGGTCGTTGCCGAAGGCACGGGCTACCACCTCGGTGTTGAGCCAGTTGTAGTGAATATCACAAACAGGAGCAAAGGCCATATTACAGCCCAGAGCTGCCGCCTCGGTGTTGGACATCTTGCCGTGATTGTAGGCGTGCTCTGTGTTACCTGTTGCGCCGATTTTGATGTTGCTTGCTATATATGTGCCGTCTGCACAGGCGCCGTCACCGCCGTTTTCTGTGTTGCAGGCAATGAATACGGGGATTTTTGCGTACTGCTGAAGAATTCTGTTCTGCATTTGCACAGCGGCACCGGGCATTGCGTTGTATCTGCAACCGCCAAGGTGGTATTTCTCCATTAGCTCTCTCAGGTGGTCCTCCTCAATGCCTGATGTAAGCTGAAAGAAAAGCTGTCCTACCCTTTCCTCAGTAGTCATATTTGCAATAGTGGATTTTACCCACTTGATATCTTCATCTGACAGATAATAGGGTTTTGCTTTTAAATCTACCATTTTAATCACTCCTTAAAATTTTCGTTATCCGCCTAAATTTGTGAGGAAGGCGCTGATTCTTGCCTCCTCATATTCTCCTCCGTAGGTGCCTTCTGTGAGCCTGACTACCGCACTGTCAATAAACTCCTGCCATGAGTTCTTTTCGTGTTTTACAAGAATGGGGAAGTAGTGTACATCGTTGCCCTTTGCAGCTTTCATATCGCCTACCGCGTCACCGCACATCAGCACCTTGTCCCTGTCATAGCCTTTTTTGAGAAGCTCGCCGATACAGAAAGCCTTACTGCCTGAATCCTGAGCCATAACAATGTCTGTATGCTGTAAAAGTCCGTGCTTTTCCCATTCCTCCAGCACAGCACCTAAGTTTGCACTGGAAACAATAGCCACATCTGCGTATTTGTGTGCAAATTCCAGTGCTTCACGTGCCATTTCAAAAGGCTTGATTTCCTCCTCGGGCAGGGCTTTTATGGAGGTGTTTACCGCCTCACTCCAGCTCAGTGCCTTTTTCAGAGATACACTGTCGGGATTTTGGCTGATTGCTTTTTTTAGAGCTTCGTTTGACAACTCGTTGCTGTTTTCTACCCAGCTGAGATAAGTGTCCAGATCCTCAATTGTAGTGTATTTTTCGTTGATTTCTACAAGTGCTGTCTTAAGTCCTAAGAAACGGTTTATGCCTCGTGTCATGGTGTAGAGGTTTACCTGATTCCAGCTATAGAGGATTTCATCCTCCCATTTTTCAAGTCCCCACTCCTTAACCATACAGGGACCGAAGCAACGGAAATGCTTTATATCCATTGTGTCCATTGCACAGCCGTCGCTGTCCACACAAATGAGATAGTCCTTTGTTTTTACAAAGTCTGTAAGATTTGCCATACAAACTGCCTTTCTGTTAAAAAGCACCTGTTACCCTCGATATACGGCAACAGGTGCTTTGCTGTGTTTTAATTAATCCTTCTTCTTGGGTTTCTTGATTTTGTTGAGTTTTGCGTTGATTTCAAGGAGCTGTTCCTTGGAAAGCTCTACGCCTGCGGCACCCATAAGAGAGGTAAGACGGAGAACAGTGAAGCCACCCATCATCTTCATCATATCAGCGCCTACATCCATGCCTGCGGTCATATCTTTATTGATACTGCCCATAAGCTTCATTGCAAGCCCTGCAAAGAACATTTTGCCCTGTACAGTGGATGTAATATCATCAAGAGTATCGTTAAGTGAGAAGTAGCCCTCAGGAGTTTCAATGTCAAACCAGTTGAGAACTGCACCCTTCTCCTTGAGTCTGTAATCCTCGTTGAAGGTATCAACTTTGCGGATAAAGCTTTCATCAGTATAGTCACCTGCAACAGCCTTGAGTGTAGTTTCGCCTGAGTTTGGAACTTCAAAGTAGAAGAAGTGCTCCTCGGATGTCTGCCTGCCAAGGCTTACGCCGTTTGCAAAGAGCTCAACCTCAGGCAGGTTGGAGTAAACAGTAACCTTGGTTACGTCCTCAACTCTGTCGATGTATCTCTTTGAGCAGATATGAACGAAGGGATCGTCAGAAAGCCATGCCTTGTAAGCGTAGAAAGAGTCCTTCTTGTACTTTCTGTCAAAGGTCATGAGACCCTTGTGATTCTGGCCGTTTTCGCCGCCCTCTGCACGTGCATCTGCACCGAAGTCAAACATATTCCATACGTGGGTTGCCCACAGATATTTACGGGAGAAGAGCTGTTTGATAAGTTCCTCGTGATAGTATGCCTGATATTCCTCAGTGTAGTCACCCTGCATAGGCTTGGAGGTATGCCAGTTAAGAGCTTCACAGCCGTACTCTGAGCAACCGATGGGAATGTCGGGATGAGTCTTGTGGAAGTTATCAAACCAAGGACCGTTCATAGAGGTGTTTCCGCCGTACCAGCCGAAGTAGTGGTTGTAGGAAACAACGTCGGGAATCTGAACGATAGAGGAGTCAATCTTACACATTGTAAGAGCTGCCATAGTTGTGGGACGGGTCTTGTCCATTTCGTGAACAAGGTCGTTGAGGATGTGGTGATTCTCAAGAAGGTCGGGATCTTCCTCGCCGCCCATTGTAATCTCGTTGGAAATACCCCATACAACAATAGAGGGGTGGTTGTAGTTCTGAACAATAAGCTCCTTCATCTGGCTGATGGTGTTCTCTCTGCCGTTGGGCATATGCTTGGAAATATAGGGGATTTCAGCCCAGATAACCATACCGTACTCGTCGCACAGGTCATAGAAATATTGATCGTGCTGATAATGAGCAAGACGGATTGTGGTAGCACCAACCTCGTAGATGAAGTCCATATCTTCCTTGTGATGCTCGGGAAGAAGTGCGTTACCCAGTCCCCATCTGTCCTGATGACGAGAAACACCTCTGAGAGGATATTCCTCGCCGTTGAGGATAAATCCGCGCTCTGCGTCAATCTCAAAGCTACGGCATCCGAAGCGTGCAGATACAGTGTCGATAACCTTGCCGTCCTCAATAAGCTCGGTTGTAGCTGTGTAGAGGTAGGGGTTCTTTCTGCCGTGCCAGAGGTTTACGTTCTCAATAGTGAAATCTGCAACCAGATCTGCATTCTCTGCAGTTGCAACGATGTTGCCCTCTTTGTCTGTAATTGTGTATCTTACTGTTTGTGCGTCTGTTTTGTTTGTGACAAAGCTTTCAATGATAACTCTTGCGTTTTCGCCCTCAACAACGGGAGTAACAACGATACCCTTACCGCCGAAGTAGTCAAGATCAAAGTGAGAGTTGTTGACACAGATGATATTTACGTTTCTGTACAGACCGCCGTAGAAGGTGAAGTCTGCAGTCTGGGGGTAAACAAAGTCATTGGGAGCGTTATCAACAGACACAACCAGGAAATTCTGAGTATCCAGTGTGTCAGTAAGGTCTACTCTGTAGGTGGAGTAACCGCCGTCGTGATGTGCAAGGTGTTTGCCGTTTAAGTAAACATCTGAGGATGAGTTTGCGCCGTTAATCTCAAGGTAATAGCGCTTTGCCTCAGGAAGGTCGATTTTCTCAAAAGACTTTGCATAGTAGGCTGTGCCTCTGTAGTAATCGTTGCTGCCGTCCTGTCCGTCAATAGCGTTCCAGCAATGGGGGAGATTCACAAAATCCCACTTGCGGTCAATAGCAGTGGGCAGTTCTGTTGCCATTTTTGTGAATGCCCAACGATAGTTAAAATCAATTACAGTTCTCACTGTTAAGTCCTCCTTTAATTTTAAAATGGCGTCCGGCACTTTACTGTCGGACGCCGTGGGTTTTATTTATTATTCTTCTGTAGCTTCAGCTTCGCCGTGCTTAACTTTCAGAGCCTGAACGTTAGCATCAACCTGCTTTTTGTGCAGGGGATACCAGAACCAGAGAACAACTGCAAGAAGCAGAAGACCCAGTGCGGGAACAAGGTTACCGATTGTGAAGATACCGCTCTTAACAGCATCGGTCTGAGCAATACCCTGTGAAACAGCCAGCTCGTTGTAGCCGATACCTGAAAGCAGCCAACCTGCCATACCTGCTGCCAGAGCCTGACCAAGTTTACGTGCAAATGAGTACATTGCGTAAACAGAGCCGTCCTCACGGACACCGTTCTTAAGCTCGGAGTAGTCGATAACGTCGGTGATGAGTGCCCATGAAACCATGGAGAACACACCAAGGAAGAACCAGTAAACTGTAGTAAGAGCCATATATACATATACGCCGGGCTTGATAAGCCAGAGAACAACGCAAAGGATAGCACCTAAAACGCTGGAGAAAACAGAAACTTCTGCTTTGCCGAATTTATTAACAAGAGGCTTTGCGATTGCGCCTGCAATAAGCATACCAACCAGCATTACCATTGAGCCAACACTCTGAAGCTCTGCAGCGTTGTAATAATCTACATAGATGTAGGACATCATGTTCTGCATTGTAAGCTGAGAGAGAAGCATGAAAACAGAAGCAACGATAATGGAGATGAGAGCTCTGTTTGTAAAAGCGCTCTTGAGCATCTGACCGACTGAGGGACCTTTGGCCTTCTCAGCACTCTGGCCCTGAGGTGTTTCAATAACAACACGCTCGGTTACCAGCTTGTAGCAAAGGAGATAGCATACAATTGCCAGTACAGAGAACACTGCAGCAGCAATTGCAACCTTGCTGCCGACGATAACGTCCTGCTGTGTGCCGTCTGCAAGAGTAACTGTATCATAAGCAATCAGAGGCAGGCCGATACCGATAATCATACCGGCAAACATACCGCCCATTGTTCTAAAGGTTGAAAGGGATTGACGGTCGCCGGGTTCTGAGGAAACCGCAGATGCCATAGAGCCGTAGGGAATGTTGATACCTGTGTAGCAGAAGGAGCCCCAGAGCAGGTATGTAAATACGAGATAAGCGGTTTTGAGTCCGGCAGACCAATTGCTTACAGCCTCACCTGCAAGGCCGGGTGCGTACATAAGGAAAGAAGCAATTGCTACGGGAATGCACATACGCAGAATCCATGGCTTGAACTTTCCGTTTTTGGTTGTTTTGCTTCTGTCGCAGATACGTCCCATTGTAACGTCTGTAACAGCGTCTACAAATCGTGCAAGCATCATGATTGTGCCCACAACTGCGGCACTTACACCCATTACATCGGTGTAGAATTTCATCAAAATACTTGTTGATAAGATGAAGGTAAAGTCGTTACCGAAGTCTCCGAACAGGTAACCGAACTTATCCCTTGCACCAAAGGGTCTTAACTTTCTGTCTGAACTCATTATCTCATTCCTCCTATGAATGAATTTATTGTGTACCAACAATTATCATTATAAAAAATATATTGAAATATAGTGAGTAAAATTTTAATTTGTTTTTGTATTATTTTCATAATTTCGCTAATTATACTATTGAAATTAATATAATTGTGTAATAAAATAATTAACAGAAATATGTTTAATTGTTTGCTTTTAACAAATTATGGGAGTTAAGGAAATATGTTCTATGAAAGCGAGCTTCGCTTTTTGTGTAATACCTTTAAGAAATCAAGGGTGAAGGTGTCCTTTGTGACTGTCCGCGACCCTGTCAATAAAATACTGGACGATAGCTTCCTGAGGATTTTCGGTGCAGATGTACTGAGCAAGGTTTCTCTGGATGAACTGTTTGAAAAAATCAACCCCTATACTGTATACAGGCTGAAGGACTCTTTTTCCCTCTGCTATATGTTTTTGCTTTTGCCTCAGACTAATGTTTCTGATACAGTGCTTGTATTTGGTCCATATCTTTCTGAAAATTATGACAGCAGAGTGCTTATGGAGATAGGCGAGAGGAGCGGTATATCTCCCCAGAGGCAGAAGCTTCTGGAGAATTATTACGAAAGCATGGTGGTTATATCTGAGCAGAGCCATCTTCTTGTAATGCTTGATACCTTCTGTGAGCTTATCTGGGGCGGCAGTAATGCCTATACTATAATTGATGTGAACAAGGAGCTTCTGCCTATGTATACACGGACAGAGGTTTCAATGGATAAACCCACTTCTCCCAATGAAGAGGCCGAGGATGTTCTGGCTAATATGGAAATTATGGAGAAGCGTTATGAGTTTGAAAACGAACTTATTCTTGCAGTGTCCAGAGGACAGGTTCACCGTGTTTCCAGAATTCTGCAGAGCTTTTCGGAGTCATCCTTTGAAAAAAGAATCGCAGACCCTATAAGAAACCTGAAGAACTACGGAATTATTATGAACACCCTTCTCAGAAAGGCTGCGGAAAAAGGCGGTGTGCATCCCTTTCATCTGCACAATATGTCCTCGACCTTTGCTGTGAAAATAGAGCAGATTCAAAGAGAAGCAGATATGCAGAGTCTTATGCAGGAAATGCTGGAGTCCTACTGTCGGCTTGTGAGAAAATACTCAATGAAGAATTACTCCACTATCGTCAGAAAGACTATCTCTCTTATCAATGCAGATTTGTCTGCAAATCTCAGCCTCAGTTCTCTGGCAGAGCCTCAGAACATTAGTCCCGGGTATCTGTCTACTGTGTTTAAGAAGGAAACAGGCAAGACGGTTACTGAGTATATACTCAATGAGCGTATGCAGCTTGCAATTCATCTTCTTAGCACCACAAGGCTTCAGGTTCAGACGGTAGCCCTCCATTGCGGAATTATGGACGTTCAGTATTTTTCAAAGGTTTTCAAGAAGCACACAGGCAAAACCCCCAACGAATACCGAAAATCAATAAAGTAAACCATTATATATAAAGGAGAGGATTCGCCCATGAATTTTCTTACAGATGACTTTCTTCTCAGCAATGAATATGCACGCAGGCTGTATCATGATTATGCTGAAAATATGCCGATAATTGACTATCACTGCCACATTGACCCAAAAGAGATTTTTGAGGACAAGAGGTTTAAAAACATTACCGAGCTGTGGCTTTCAGGCGACCACTACAAATGGCGTATAATGCGTTCAAACGGTGTGGAAGAAAAATACATCACAGGAAATGCTTCCGACAGAGATAAGTTTCAGAAGTTCGCCGAGGCACTGCCAAGGTGTATCGGCAATCCCATGTATCACTGGTGCCATCTGGAGCTAAAAAACTACTTCGGCTATGAGGGAGTTTTAAATGGTGATACTGCACAGCAGGTCTGGGAGCTTACGGAAGAAAGGCTCAGCTCTGACCCTACACTGTCAGCCCGTGGGCTTATCCTCAGAAGTAACGTTATAATGGTTGGCACCACCGACGACCCCACAAGTACACTTGAGTGGCACAAAAAGCTTATGGACGAGGGCTTTTCTGTTAAGGTTTGCCCCAGCTTCCGTCCTGACCCTGCACTTAATATCCACAAAGCAGGCTTTAAGGAATATATAGAAAAGCTGGGTGTGTCAGCAGGAGTTGAGATTAAAACCCTTGCTGATGTAAAATCAGCTTTGACAAAGAGAATCGAGTTCTTTGACACTATGGGTTGCCGTGCTTCTGACCACGGACTTGATTATGTTATGTATCGTGAGGCAAGTGAGGCTGAGATAAACGCAGTGCTCACAAAGGCGCTCTCAGGTGAGGCAGTTACAAAGGAAGAAACTGAAAGCTATCAGACCGCACTGCTTCTTCACTGCGCAAAGGAATACAGACGCAAAGGCTGGGTAATGCAGCTTCACTTCAGCTGTATGCGCAATCCAAACTCCCGTCAGTTTGAGCGTCTTGGTGCCGATACAGGCTTTGACTGCATTGCTGTTACCGACAGTTGCGGTGCATTATATAAGGTAATGGATGCTCTGGACAGAGAGGACAATCTGCCAAAGACTATCCTCTACAGCCTGAATCCTGCTGACAACGAATGGATAGACACCCTGCTGGGTGCATTCCAAGGGGAGGGCATAAGAGGTAAAATCCAGCACGGAAGTGCATGGTGGTTCAACGATAACAAAGTTGGTATGCAAAACCAGATGATAAGCCTTGCAAATTTAGGAATACTGGGTAACTTTGTGGGTATGCTCACAGACTCCAGAAGCTTCTTAAGCTATGCACGCCACGAATATTTCAGACGAATACTGTGTAACCTTGTGGGTACATGGATTGAAAACGGCGAATATCCCGCTGACCTCAGGTTTGCAGGAGGTCTTATAAAGGATATCTGCACCAATAATGCAAAAACTTATTTCAATTTATAAGGAGGTTATATTATGCCTATGCAGATGGGCTTTCGCTGGTATGGCGAAGGCAACGATAAAATTAAACTGAGCGACATCAAACAGATTCCCGGTGTTACCTCTATCGTCTGGGCACTCCACCACAAAATGCCCGGTGAGATATGGGAAAAGGAAGAAATCGCCGAGGTGAAGCGTCAGCTTGACGAGTACGGCTTCTCTATTGATGTTGTTGAGTCTGTGAATGTTCACGATGATATTAAAATCGGCAAACCCACAAGGGATATGTACATTGAAAACTACAAGCAGTGTATACGCAATCTCAGTGAATTCGGCGTTAAGGTTATCTGCTATAACTTCATGCCTATATTTGACTGGACAAGAAGTGATTTGTTCCACCCTGTAGGCGACGGCTCAACAGCCCTGTTCTATCAGAAGAATATGATTCAGGATGATTACAACGCAATGGCACAGTACATTCTGGATTTTACAGAAAAGTACAATATGACCTTCCCCGGCTGGGAGCCTGAGAGAATGGCAAAGCTTTCACAGCTTTTTGAGGATTACAAGGACGTAGACCACGAGAAGCTGTGGGCAAATCTCAAATACTTCCTTGAGGCTATTATGCCTACCTGTGAAGAGTGCGGAGTGAAAATGGCTATACACATGGATGATCCGCCTTGGGATATCTTCGGTCTGCCCAGACTCCTCATAAACGCAGAGAATATAGACCGCTTCCTCAAGATGGTTGACCATCCCTGCAACTGCCTGACCCTGTGTTCAGGCTCGCTGAATGCAGACCCCCGTAACAACGTGGCAGATATTGTAAGAAAGCATTGCGACAGAATCGCCTTTGCTCATATCCGCAACGTAAAGCATTTTGAAAACGGAGATTTCTCTGAGGCAAGCCACCGCGACTGCGACGGCGACACAGGAATTCTTGAGATTCTCAAGGCATACCATGATTGCGGTTTTGAGGGATATATAAGACCCGACCACGGAAGACACCTGTGGGACGAGGGTCCCGGCAATGTGCGTCCCGGCTACGGACTCTATGACAGAGCACTTGGCATTATGTATATGCTGGGTGTGTGGGATATGCTTGATAAGCTTGCAGGTAAATAAAAGGAGGTAATAAGTTATGATAAATCTTCCCATTAATATTGATTTTTCAGACAAGGTAGTTGTAGTTACAGGTGCAGGGGGAGTTATCTGCGGTGCAATGGCTCGTGCCTTTGCACAGAGCGGTGCAAAGGTTGCCGCTCTTGACCTTAACGAAGAAGCAGTAAAAGCACTCAGTGATGAGCTTAAAGCAGAGGGCTTTATCTGCGAAGGCTACAAGGCAAATGTCCTTGACACAGAAGCTCTGGAAGAGGTTCATCAAAAGGTTTTGGCAGATTTAGGCAAATGCGATATACTTGTAAACGGTGCCGGCGGTAACAATCCCCGTGCCACTACAGATAATGAATATCATCACGAGGCTAAGGAGGGTGGCAAGTCCTTCTTTGACCTGAGCGCTGATGGCGTGGACTTTGTGTTCAAACTGAATTTCCAGGGCACACTTCTGCCTACTCAAACCTTTGCAAAAGATATGGTGGAAAAGGGTAAGGGATGTATTCTCAACATTTCTTCAATGAATGCATACATTCCTCTGACAAAAATCCCTGCATACTCTGCAGCAAAGGCAGGTATTTCAAACTTTACCCAGTGGCTTGCAACCCACTTTGCAGGCACGGGTATCCGTTGTAATGCTATTGCACCGGGATTCCTCGTTTCTGCACAGAACAAGGCGCTGCTCTTTAACGAGGACGGAACCCCCACAGCACGCTCAGGCAAGATTTTAGGCAGTACACCTACTCATCGCTTTGTAGATGCAGATGAGCTTTTAGGTGCTACACTCTTCCTCTGTGATGACAGAAGTGCCAGTGCAATCACAGGCGTTGTGTTGCCTGTTGATGCAGGCTTCTCTGCATATTCAGGAGTATAAGGTATAAGGAGTAAATAATATGGAGAAATTTGTACCTGTTGTTGTAATTAAAGAAATTGGCGAAACCGACAGAATACTCAAAGCACTTAAGAATAACGGCATAAACACTGCGGAGATTACATTCCGTACAGCTTGTGCAGCACAGGCTATTGAATATGCCTGCAAGAACTACCCCGAAATGAGCATTGGTGCAGGCACAGTTATCAACGCACAGCAGTGCGAGGAAGCTCTCAAGGCTGGAGCACAGTTTATTGTTTCTCCCGGACTTTCTGTGGCAGTTGCACAGATTTGCAAGGAGAATAACATTCCCTACTACCCCGGTTGCGTAACTCCCACAGAGATTATGCAGGCGCTGGAGCTTGGCATTACAACAGTTAAGTTTTTTCCTGCAAACATCTATGGCGGACTCAAGGCACTGAAGGCTCTCTCAGCACCCTTCCCTCAGGTTAAGTTCATTCCCACAGGCGGTGTTGACAGAAGCAATATTGACGAGTTCCTTGCTTTTGATAAGATCGAAGCAATCGGCGGCAGCTTCTTTGTAAAAGAATCCCTTGATAAAATGGAGGCAGAGAATAAATGAGCAGAGTAGTTACATTCGGTGAAATTATGCTTCGTCTGGCACCTGTAGGCTATTATCGTTTCTTCCAGAATGACCAGATGCAGGCAACTTTTGGCGGTGGAGAGGCAAACGTTGCAGTGTCCCTTGCAAACTACGGACTTGACAGTGTATATGTTACAAAGCTCCCTGCTCACGCAATCGGTCAGGCAGCAGTGGATTCACTGAGAGCTTTTGGAGTTGATACCTCCAAAATAGCCCGCGACGGCGACAGAGTGGGTATATATTTCCTTGAGAAGGGTGCTTCTCAGCGTGGCTCTGTATGTATCTATGACAGAGCACACTCTGCAATTTCCGAAGCTTCTGCTGAAGACTTTGACTGGGACAGTATTTTTGAAGGTGCAGATTGGTTCCACTTTACAGGAATCACTCCTGCATTAGGCAAGAACGTGACAGCTATCTGTATTGAAGCCTGCAAAGCGGCAAAAGAGAAGGGGGTCAAAATCTCCTGCGACCTTAACTACAGAGGTAAGCTGTGGACAAGAGCTGAGGCAAGAGAGGCGATGACCGAGCTTTGCAAATACGTTGACGTCTGCATTTCCAACGAGGAGGATGCAAAGGACGTATTCGGCATTGAAGCAGAGGATACCGACATCTACGGCGGTAAGCTTAACCACGAGGGCTACAAGTCTGTTGCAAAACAGCTTATGGACAACTTCGGCTTTGAGAAGGTGGCAATC
>JAZSLX010000136.1:0-17948 GCA_045535605.1 Ruminococcus sp. | reverse complement strand
AAGTGTCTTGAGTCTGGACCCCATAGAGCGACCATCCTCAATACGGTCAAATACAACGAAATCACGCTTGAAAATGATAGAGAAAACCGCCGCGTGGAAGGAGTCTGTAAACACTGCATTTGCGTGGTGAATAAGATAGATAAATTCAGCAGGACCTGCAGAGTAATATTCGTGTTCACGCAAATCAAAAAGATTGATTATCCTGAGTCCTTTTTCTTTTGCAACCTTTTCTATGTATCTGCGGTATTTGTTGCTTTCATTACCGAGGAAATAGGTGAGTGCATAGGGTTTGTCTGTGAGAAAATCAGGCTTAGCTTCAACCTCGACCCACTGTTCTTTTGTGACAGTCAGTGTAGGGTCGCAGATAACCTCTGCGTCTTTACCTGATAGTTCTTTAATAATCTCTGCACCTCTTTGTTCGCGCACTGAAAGCATAGGAAAGTCCGAGAGCCATTTGGCATAATGTTCTTTAGTATATTCAGGAAGTTCAGAAATTCCAAAGGAGGGAGCAAAGGTCAGCTTACAGTGAGGCTCTGTAAAAGAGAGAAATTTAACTCCTGAAGTGCTTGGATATGTGGGATTCCATACCTGATCAGAGCCTACAGAGAAGAAATCAAAATCCTTTATATGATCTTCAGGAATAGTCTTGATATTTATATCAAAGTCTGTGTGTGCTATGTGATTATCAAAAAAACTTCTGAAGGAGGCAGTGCGCTTTGCTTTTGTCTGTGCATATAATTGGAAGTTTTTTTTCTTTCTTATAATTGAAGGAATAAGATAGTCCCGCTGGTTTTTTATCAAGAACTTTCTTTTAGTCCGTACATTTAAAACCGCAATAATATAAGAGGGCCTTAACTTTGAGATATTGCTTTGCTTTTTATTTGTAACTTTGATACCTCTGGTTGTGCTGTCGTGTATGGTGACAGCCTCATATCCGAGGGTATTGTAGGTTTTTATAACAGCAAAATTCTGGAGCATACCTCCGTAGTTTTCACCTTTTGATAATGTAATAACACCAATTTTCATGCAATAGCCCCCAAATCAGGCAGTAAATTCATAAATGCTCAACCTGTTTAATTATGCGTATTTGTTGTAGTATGCTTCCGGACGGTTGAATACCCAGTGCCACTCTGTTTGTGACGCGTCAATATATATCCATACAATGGCGTATAGTATTAGAACAATAGCCTTGATAATAAATTGTTGGTTTTTATCAAATTTGTCTATCAGGAACAGCAGGGTCAACGGGATAAACGGAGCAAAGTATATACTTGCACGATTTAGATAAGCGCTGTTTGCAGTGGCAATGGTAATTGCAGCACTGACAAAAATGAATCCCATGTAGAAGTTTTCTTCTTCTGAAAAGGAATACTTCTGGATTACAAGGAAGAAATACAGAAGAATAGGTGCAAGTGAGATTGCAATACGCAAGGGATGGATATGATTTTGTGCATACTGGGTATCAGCACCGCCTGTTTCGTTGTCTTTTAATATACCTATCAGTCCGAAGAGAAAATCATATGAATATATCAGAACAATACCAGTAATCATAATGAAAAATATCTTTTTGATATCCAGTTTTCTTGTAATCAAAAAATACATTGGAAGCATTATGAGTGCGGTAATGTGGACGGATGAAGCTAAGAATACTACAATACAGTACTTAATAAATTTCCTTTCGTATATAAGTCTGTGTCCTGCAAAAAGGATAGCTGATGCTAAATACTGACGAACACCGTTGAAACAGCCACTCCAACAGGAGGTAAAAATATACAGCATCACCACAAAGAAGAAATCATTAGTATGCTTTGATAAAGTGAACACAAACAGTACAACAGTAAGAGCGGCGGTGACAAAAATGAAATAGGCACCGTCATCGGAAAAGATATTTACAAGTTTTGCTATAACGGCTATACCGGGTTCGTTCCAGTTAGAAATTCGATTTGGTAACGATTGAAGATAATTGGTGTATCCCCAGTAATATCCTCCGAAGTCTGCACCGACATAATAACGAAGTCCGGCGACAGAAGCAAGAATTGCGATGCAAATAAAAACAAAAAAGTAATAGGAGGTTAAGTTGCCTGTGCCGTTTTTTCCTGTGACAGGGTTAGTAGAAAATGCATGATTATATTGCCTGTTTGCAAGAAAAGCAAACAGACCAACTGCAACGGCAGTAAGAATCATAACTTGCATTGTGATATCCTCCTTTTTGTAATATTATTTATTTGCTTTTTTAGCTTGATGTTGCCTGTATTTGTAGGCAATGAAATTGGGAGTAAGCCCTTTTACGATAAATACAATAGTTGGCTTTATATACCAGCTTATAGGGTATTTTAAAAGCCGAAAGCCTTTTACAGTAGTTCTGTATGCATTGAAACGCACCTTGAAGGTACGGCGCTTGATAGCATTCATATCCTCACGCATAAGATACAGAGGCTCTTGCATATTAACGCCTTTGAAACTATGGTAGAAGAATCTGAACCATAAATCATAATCCTGAGCACGGATGGTACGCTTAGAAACAGTGTAGCCGCCGCATTTATCATATACATATTTATATGTCATAATGGTAGCATGGTTAAAAGCTACCTGACGACGCTGGGTGAATCTGTCAGGAAACTCCGGCTTATTTATTACATCAGCAAGTCCGTTTTTGTCAAAACGTTGAACAAGTGTGCTTACAAGGTCAACATCAGGGTGTTCCCTGAGGTACTTCACCTGCTTTTCAAAGCGCTCGGGCAGAGATATATCATCTCCGTCCATACGGGCAATGAACTCGCCTTGCGCATATTTAAGGCAGTGGTTAAGGGAAAAAGACAGCTTCGAGTTTACTTCATTCTGAATAACCTTGAATTTATCAGGATATTTAGCTTCATACTCTCTGACTATTTCAAGGGTGTTATCTGTTGAACAGTCGTCACAGATGATAAACTCCCAGTTTTCGTATGTCTGATTAAGTATAGAATCAATGGATTCTCTGAGTGTTGGTGCACAGTTGTACACCGCCATAATTATAGAAATCAAGTCTTTTTTCATAGTTGTATTTATTTTAGATTAAGTTTGTTGATTATGAACCTGAACTTACCACTGTCATCTTTTTTTAGAGTGTCTACATGGTGGAGGTTAAGCTTTATTTTGGTGCCTAAGGAATAGCGAAGTTTCTGAATAATAATTTCATCCATATCGGCTGTATAGTTTTCGGTTGCAACAATATAGATGTCCACGCTGTTTTCATCGTTCTGTACAAACTGCATGTTTTTAACAGAGTTTTTGAAATCCTGACTTACCAAAGAGAGAAATACTGAGGTGAACTTTCCGGTTTCGGGAGAGTAAATAAAGTCTGCATTTCTACCCTTTATACTTTTTATCAGCGGTAATGCGCTGCCACATTCACAACGGCTGCTTTCAGTGTCAAAAACAGCAGAGTCACCGATTCGGTATCTGATAAGGGGAGTACCATGTGTTTCAAAGCAGGTAACTATCATTTCGTCGTTTTCATCAACTTCTATAACGCCGGTATCGGTGCAGTAGTGAAGCTTTCCGCATTTGCATTCAGTAATGAATGGAGCACCTTCGCTGGAAGCATACTGATCATATACCTTGCATTTGAAGGCTTTTTCTATAGCTTCACGGTAATGAGGCAGCAAAGCTTCTGCAGTTGGAAAGATGGCAATAGGAGTAAAAGAAAGTTCAATATTGTTATCAATGATGTATCGTGCAATTTCGTACATTGCTGAGGGATATCCGTCAAGAGAATGGGGTTTGTATTTGTTGAGTCCGTCAATATAGTACCTGACATTTTCCCCTTTGCAGTGATATCCGGAAAAAATCCTTTGTTTCATTGCTCTGTTGTCTCTCCAGAAAATCTTTTTCCTTTGATTGGGAGGGATGATTTTTGAGGAGTTGAAACTTGCTCTTTTCATTTTCAAATGCATAAAACCTAACTGACTCTTGAAGTGATCCAGATATGCAAGCCTTCTCTGGTGGTCTTGCTTTTCGTATACAAAAGTCAGGGATGTGCCGGTTGTTCCGCTGGTGTTTGAAACTGTACCTGCACTTAAGGGTATGGTATACATTTTATCAATGTTTTGTCTTACCGTTTCTTTAGGGAGGACAGGTAATTTCTTCAAGTCCTCAACAGTACGGATTGAGGATATGTCTATATTTTTGTAGTATTCCTTATAAAAAGGACTGTGCTCAAAAGCATGCGCTACAAGTTCTCTTACACGGTCGTCCTGATATTTTTTCAGAAATTCGCTGTCAGTATAATCTCGCTGCTGAAGCTCCTGAAGATATTCATAGTAGAATTTTCCGAAACGGCGCTTTTTGAGTTTATATCCTTGCAGAGTAGTCAGGATGTTCTGAATAAATATAGGGGAGTTGTTGTAAATTTTCATTGCATTCATAAGATGACTCCTGTTGGCAGAAAACTTTATTTGGAATTTTCTAAAATTTTGGTGATGTTATCATATCCCAGTGCTTCAACTGTTCTGCCGCTTTTGCGAAAATCTGTTTGGAGTGCGGCACTTGCAATATTTATAAGAGAAGTACAGATAGGGGTGCTGATGTGTAAAACTGAAGCAAGTGACTCTAAAAGCACTAAACCTTGAGGTACATCTTCTGTTATGTATCTGGAGTCAGGAGTAGTAGGTCCTGATGGGGAATGGTTGTTAGCATAATCAAAGAATGCATCTAAGGCATTTTCGTTGTTATCTGTTGAATTTCTCATTTTACAAGCTTCTACATATGGTAATCTTTTGCTTCCAAGCGCTTCAAGAACATCCATCTTTTCTTTGTCGAGAGCTTCAACTATAGTCCATACATGAGGAGTAAAGACTTCTTTATACATCCAGTAGTTACCTCTTGAGTATTCAATTCTCGGTATGCTGAAAATTGCACCAACAGTGTGAACAATAAGATTTGGATTGTGAAGTGCAGCCTCAACAACAGAATTGGTAATGCAATAAGGATAGTTCAGTTCTGATAAAACCTTTTGTGCATGTGGTGTTTTTTCTTTTGGATATACACCAAAAGGATTAAGAACATTTTTGTAAAGGACTGTAACTTCTCCGGGAGCAGTAATACGGCAATCAATGGTTGAGCTTTCTGCTTCGATTACGGTGATATCTTCTTTACATTCCTGAAGAAGATAGCAAGTTGAAAGATAGCCGGGTTCAAAAAGCACAGTTTGACCCGATTTGATATAAGGACTTATTCTTGAGATAATATCGCGATGATAGTTTGTCTGAACAAAAACAATTATGAGATTAGCTGATTCAACAGACTCTTTAATGTTATCAGTGAACTTTATTTTTGCTTCATAAACACAATCCAAATCGTTCACCTTAATAGTATTGGTCTGAGAAAGCTTCCGGTGGTGTTCATTATGAAGTTTGTTTGAAGTTCTGACTAAGGTGATGTTGTGGCCTTTTTTTGAAAGGTCGGCAGCGATTGTTGTGCCGGCGTTTCCGGCACCTATTACAGTAATATTCATAATGTGATTAATCCTCTCACAGATTTTCCTTATACCATTCAATTGCAAGTTTTATGCCCTTTTCAAAGCTATAGTCAGGGTCGTAGCCCAGAAGCTCACGGGCTTTGCTGATATCTGCGTTTGAGTGCTTGATATCTCCTGCTCTGTCGGGGCCGAAGTTGGGTTCGATATCCTCTTTACCCAGAGCCTTTGTGAGTCCGTAGTAAATGTCGATGAGGAATTCTCTGCCGCCGTAGGCAACGTTGAAAGCCTCGCCTGCGGCATCACTTGAAGCCAGACAAGCCTTGAGGTTTGCTTCAACTACGTTTTCTACATATGTAAAGTCACGGGACTGTTTGCCGTCACCGTTGATGGTGGGAGCTTGTCCGTTTAAGAGCTGTTTGATGAATTTCGGGATAACAGCAGCATAAGCGCCGTCAGGGTCCTGACGTCTGCCGAATACGTTGAAGTAACGCATACCATAGGTGTCAAGTCCGTAGAGCTTTTTGTAGAGCTTGCCGTATTCCTCGTCAACTCTCTTTGTAAGAGCATAGGGGGAGAGGAGATTGCCCTCTCTGCCTTCCTTTTTAGGCAGGTTAGGCTCATCACCGTAAACAGATGATGAAGAAGCATATACAAACTTCTTGACTCCCTGCTGTCTGGCAGCTTCCATCATATTGAGAGTTCCGCCGATGTTTATGTCCTCATACAGAAGGGGCATCTCAATAGAGCGGGGAACAGAGCCCCAAGCTGCCTGATTGAGAACAAAGTCAACACCCTCACAAGCCTTCATACAGGTGTCAAGGTCGCGGATGTCTCCCTCGATAAATGTAAAATTGGGGTTGTCGATGAACTCGTCCATATTGGATTTCTTGCCTGTTGAAAGGTTATCAAGACAACGGACGGTGTAGCCCATTTCAAGAATTGCCTGACACAGGTTAGAGCCGATAAAGCCTGCTCCGCCTGTAACTAAAAAAACTGAGTTTTCAGGGAATTTAAGATGTTTGTAGCCCATAATGTTTTTCTCCTTGCCTTACAGTCTCCAGTAAATGTAGCCTGCGTTTTCGTACTCTTTTCTGTTAAGTAAACCCTTGATATCAAGGAGAACAGGAGTGTGTTCGCCTGAATAGAATTTTGCCATATCCTCCATTGTCAGAGAGGAGAATTCCTCGTGAGCAACTGCAAGGATTACTGCGTCCATATCTTTTACAGTGTTAATGTCAACAAACTCCATACCATACTCGTGAAGAGCCTCCTGAGCGTCTGCAACAGGGTCAGCAATAACAGGAGTGATGCCGTATTCCTTAAGCTCGTTTACTATATCAATGATTCTTGTGTTTCTTGTGTCGGGACAGTTTTCCTTGAAGGTGAAGCCGAGAATTGCAACCTTTGCTGATTTTACGTTGATATCAGCCTGAATAAGCTTCTTGACTAAGGACTCTACAACGTATTTGCCCATATCGTCGTTGATACGTCTGCCTGAAAGAATAATCTGGGAGTGATAGCCCATCTGCTCTGCCTTGTATGTAAGGTAGTAGGGGTCAACACCGATGCAGTGACCGCCAACAAGACCGGGGAAGAACTTGAGGAAGTTCCACTTGGTGCCTGCTGCCTCGAGCACAGCCTTTGTATCTATATTCATCTTGTTGAAGATGATGGAAAGCTCGTTCATAAATGCAATGTTGATGTCACGCTGGGAGTTCTCGATAACCTTAGCAGCCTCTGCAACCTTGATGCTCTCTGCTCTGTGAACGCCTGCTTCAACAACAAGCTCATAAACCTGTGCAACCTCTTCAAGGGTTTCCTCGTCCATACCTGAAACAATCTTTACGATAGTCTCAAGGCGGTGTACCTTGTCACCGGGGTTGATACGCTCAGGTGAGTAGCCGATTTTAAAGTCAACACCGCACTTGAGTCCTGATTCTGCCTCAAGAATAGGAACACAGACGTCCTCGGTTACACCGGGATATACGGTGGATTCATAAACAACGATAGAGCCCTTTGTCAGGTATTTACCTAAAATATGGCTTGCACCCTCTACAGGAGAAAGGTCAGGGGTGTGGTCTGAGTTTACAGGTGTGGGCACTGCCACAATGTGGAACTTTGCCTCTCTGAGTCTTTCAGGGTCAGATGTGAAGTCAACTGCGCAAGCTTTGATTGCTTCGTCACCAACCTCTTTAGTGGGGTCAATACCGCTTTTATACAGGTCGATTTTTGCCTTGTTTACGTCAAAGCCGATGACATCAACCTTCTTTGAGAAGGAAACAGCAATAGGCATACCAACGTAGCCTAGACCTACAAGGGAGATTTTTTCTTCTCTGTTTACGATTTTCTGATAGAGTGACATTTTTATTCCTCCGTTTTCTTTATATCCAGATGTCCGAGTAAAGTCTTGTTGACTTTCTGAACGTCAAATTTTTCTTTACAGTATTTATAGCTTTCATCACCAAAGTCTGAAATCAGCTCTGGGTTTTCAATGAATTTACACATTGTATCAGCAAGGGTCTGGGGGTCGCCCACAGGAACAAGATAGCCTGTCTTGCCGTCAATAACTGTCTCTCGGCATCCCGGGGCATCGGTAACAATAACCGGTCTGCCCATAGCCATAGCCTCCTGAACTGTTCTGGGAATGCCCTCACGGTGAGAGGGGAGTACAAACACCGAGCACTGGCGGTAGTAAATCCGCACGTCGGGGTGTTCGGGATAATACTCAATAGCACCGCTGTCTATGTACTTCTGTACCTGATCTTTTTTCAGGGAGTCCTGCATAGACTCGTCTATTTCACCCAGGTACATAATGCGTACATCAGGATATTTGTTGTGGACAAGCTGAGCTGCCTCCAGATATTCCTCAACGCCCTTGCATTTGAGCGCTCTGGAAAGCATAAAGAACACAGGTTCTTTCGGAAGCTCTGCTCTTTCGAACCTTTCCATATTTACACCGGAGCCGTTCACAAGACAGCATTTTTCTTTTTTCAGCAGTTTAAGGGATACAAAATCATTCATATCGTCAGGATTCATAAAGACTACCTTGTGAGCACACGAGAAGCCTATGCGGTATAGAATCTTAACTATCATACGGATGATTTTTGCTTTATAAGTTTTTGCTGCGAAAACATAGCCTGCACCTGCAATCATTGAGTATCTGTGAGGCACCTTTGCAAGGCGGGCGGCAATTGCACCGTAGATAACAGGTTTAATTGTATAGCCGAAAGTAATATCGGGTTTTTCTTTTTTGAAAAGCTTTTTAAGTGCATTAATATACCGTAAATCTTCTGCGGCATTTACACCTGTCTTTTCCATGGGGATTTTTACAAATCTTGCACCCAGTGCTTCAATCTTGTCTACATCAATATCGTTAGGTCCTGTGACGATAACCTCGTGGCCAAGATTTACAATCTCCTTAATAAGGTCGCCGCGAAAATTCCAGGCTGTTCTGTTTTTTGGAGAAATCAGTACAAATTTCACTTTACATCCTGCTTTCAACTTTAACTGTGCCTGCGGTTTTATTTCCCGATATCAGCACTGTCTATGAGTTCATCCATCAGCTTTTCTATTGGGTAGCCTACAGCTCCCATCATCATTGGGTACATACTTATCTCGGTAAATCCCGGGAGAGTGTTGATTTCGTTGAAAACAACACGGTTTGTTTCCTTTTCAAGGAAGAAGTCAACTCTGGAAAGTCCATTACAGCCTAATGCTCTGAAGATAGCCTCGGCATACTCTCTGACTGTTTTGTTTGTGCTCTTTGGGATATCAGGGGTAAGAACTGTTTTTGAGTCTGCGTTGTTATACTTTGCCTCATAGCTGTAGAACACATCCCCTGCTACAGCTTCGCCTGCGTTGGAGCAGATGATTCTGCCTTTGTTTTCAAGCACTGCACACTCAAGCTCACGCCCGTTTATTGCTTCTTCAATAAGCACCTTTGAGTCATGTGTAAGGGCAAGTTCAACAGCGGATACAAGACTTTCTCTGTCCACTGCCTTGGATACTCCCTGTGATGAGCCTGACTTGCAGGGTTTTACAAACATAGGATAGCCCAGTTTGTTCTCAGCTTCCTCAACGTAGCTGTCTGTGTCATTCTTGCGGACAAGAACATAACCTGCCTGAGGAATATTCCTCAGGCTTTCAACAATTATCTTTGTGTATGCTTTGTCCATAGATACACCTGAGGCAACAACTCCGCAGCCTACATAGGGAATCCGGCAAAGCTCAAAAAGTCCCTGAATGGTACCGTCTTCACCGTTTTTGCCATGAAGTACGGGGATGATAACGTCAATGTGAATAAGTGTGTTGCTTTTGTCTAAAAGGAGCAATCCCTTTGATGACGTGTTGGGAGAAAGCACACAGGGAATATTTGTTTCCTTCTGAACCCACCTTCCTGTGGGGATGAGTGAGGTGTTGCCTGTGTAATAAATCCAGTCTCCGTTTTTCTTGATACCTACATAGTGCTTTTCGTATTTATCTTCAGGGATATTGTTTACAAAGCTCATTACAGATTTGCAGGAAACCTCGTGCTCTGTAGAGTTACCTCCGAAGATAATAAGAATGCTCTTTTTATTCATATATAACCTTCCTAAATAAGAGTGTTGTTTTGTTTAAGTTGCTTTGCCAAAGTCAAACTCTGCCAGATTCTGACATATAAGACTGAATAATCTCTCTGAGTTGCCGTCGGATACAAAGCTGTTGTGAGGCGTTACAATTACTCTGGAGTCTGACCAGAGGGGGCTCGCTTCAGAGAGAGGCTCCTCCTCAAACACATCAAGGGCAACACCAAGGAACTTGCCCTCAGCAAGAATATCCGAGAGTGCCTGTTCATCAACAATGGGACCTCGTGATACATTAATAAGAACACTGCTGTCTTTCATAAGGGAAAGTGTATCCCTGCCAAAAAATCCCTTTGTTTTGTCAGTAAGGGGGAGGGTGAGTATCACTATGTCTGCTGTGGGAAGAATCTCTGAAAGCTCCTCCATGGGATAGAACTCATCTATATATTCACAGCCGTTGTCGTATATATCTGTAGCCAGTATTTTTGCATTAAAAGCACTGAGCCTTTTTGCACATTCAGTGCCGACAGACCCGGCACCCACAATGAGTACGCGCTTATCGGTAAGCTCAAGAAGGTTTCTGTGCTTAAGCCAGATTTTCTTTTTCTGCTGAGCATAAAATTCTGCTGAATGTTTGTATATTTCCAGTATTTTCAGCACAATCCACTCTGCCATAGGTGCGCTGTATACACCTCGTGCATTGAAAAGTGCAATACCCTTTGAGGCAAAATACCCCACAGGCACACGGTCAAAGCCCACACTTGTAAGCTGTACTGCCTTGAGGTTTGTGAAGCTTTCAGGAGGATTGTGAAGAAACAGATTGTTGCACACTACAGCATCAAACTGAGAGCAATCAATGCTCAGCTTCTCAAGTTCATTCTGGACAAAGGTTATCTCAAACCCTTTTGCCTTAAGAGTATTCAGTTGTTCTTCTGTATATTTTGCGGCCCCAGTCAGAAGTAGTTTCATAGTTTTGTCTTCCTGTCGTGTGTAATGGTTTAGTTAATTTTACGGGGCTCAGATGTTGTGTATGCAAAAAACAGCTTATCTTGCTGTAGTTTCCGCTGTTTTTTCTTCCTGAGCCTTTGCGGCTGTTTCTTTTGTGTTTTCGTTGTCTGCGTTTGTGAAAACCTTGAAGATGGAGATAAAGAAAATTTTAACATCCAGAAGGAAGGATATATTTTCTGTGTACCAAACGTTGAGTTCAATTCTTCTGTTCCACTCAACATCTTTTCTGCCGTTTATCTGAGCCCAGCCTGTAACACCGGGGCGTACTGAGAACATGCGGAACTGTTCAGCGGTGTACTTGTCCACTGTCCATGGATGATATGTAAGGGGAGGTCTGGGACCAATGAGGCTCATATCTCCTTTGAGTATGTTTACAAGCTGAGGAAGTTCATCAATGCTGGTTGCACGGATAATCCTGCCAATCTTTGTAACACGTGCGTCTGATTTGCCTGAGTATACGCCTGAGCCTGTGTGCTCAGCACCCACGCACATACTGCGGAATTTGTATATCTTGAATACCTTGCCGTTTTTTCCCAACCTGTCCTGTTTAAAAATAACAGGACCCTTGGATTCTATTTTTATAGCTATAGCCGTAATAAGCATTACAGGCGAAAGGATAATAAGAGCCAACAGGGATATTATTATATCTGATGCTCGCTTGATAAAAGAATACATTTTATCTCTCCTTGAAATTACAATTTTCTGTAAATCGGACAGAACAATACATTATTAACCTATTATAACAGACTAATTATATCATAAATCATAAAAAAATCAATTATATTTGTATAAAAAGTAATAATAAAAGAATGTTTCCAAGATAAATATCACTAAATGTAATAAAATCTTTGTGAAAAGATTATTTTGATATTGCAAAGTGAAAACAAGGGGGTTATGCAAAATATGCATAAAACATATGATAAGAATTGTTGACTTTAGGGTAACTTTGTATTATAATTTTAATGAATTATTGTGAAATGTTGAACGGAATTTGATTTTGTTGAATTGAATTTTTGTTTGTTGTATATAGACAGCGGAGCAGATTATGAGAGATTTTAATGCTAAAAAAATAATACTTATGATTACAGATGCTCTGATAGTTTCAGTGTCCGGCGTTTTTGCAAATCTGTTGCTTATGTGGATAGATATCGGCAGAAATGTAGTCGGACAGGGAAGTTTTCACATTGAGTGGTCAACACTTACACTTGCAATTGCCATTCAGGTGCTTTTCTGCTTCTTTACTCTGAATGTATCAGGTGCGTACGCATTTTTCTGGCGTCTTCTGGGCAAGCGCGAGTATCTGAGCTGTGTTCTGGGTGCAACTGCAGGCTTCCTTATTTCTGCAGGACTTATGAGCTTTTTTAATGTGTTTGATGCGGGAAATCCCTGGATGTTCTTTGGTGTTCAGTTTGTTCTGGTTCTGGGTGCAATGTTCGGATTCAGACATTTTGCAAAGAATACTGTGGTAAGACTTACAGAGGTAGGACGTGCCGAAAACTACGAGCGTACACTGATTATCGGTGCAGGCCGTGCGGCTATGATGATTCTCACAGATATCGAAAACGCAAAGAAAGACCCTAACAACCCATCCCGTAATATTCTGCCTGTAGGACTTGTGGATGATAACAGAAGCAAGCTGGGAAGTAAGATTATGGGAGTTCCTGTGTTGGGAAGCTGTGCGGATATTCCTGAGCTTTGCAAGCAAAGCGGAATCTCTCTTATTGTGTTTGCAATTCCCTCCTGTACAGAGGAAGACCGTCAACGCATACTTGCTCTGTGTTCACAGACTCAGTGTAAGATCAAAATGGTTCCGTATCTGAGTCAGCTTCTTTTTGATGACAGCCATCCTCAGCTTCTGAATCAGGTTAAGGATATCCGTATTGAGGACCTTCTGGGCAGAGAGCCTATTACCTTTGATAAGGAGCAGACAAAAGCCTTTGTTGAGGGCAAGGTGTTTATGGTTACAGGCGGAGGCGGTTCCATAGGCAGTGAGCTTGTGCGCCAGATTGCCAAGTACAGACCCAAACAGATAATTATAGTTGATATTTACGAAAACAACGCATACGATATACAGCAGGAGCTTATGCTTGAGTACGGCGAAGAGGTTGATGTGGTTACTCTTATTGCCTCTGTCCGTGACTTCGAGAAAATGGATAAAATCTTCTCAGAGTACCGTCCTCAGGTGGTGTTCCATGCAGCAGCTCACAAGCATGTTCCATTAATGGAAACCTGCCCCGAGGAGGCTGTCAAGAACAACATCTTCGGTACCTTCAACACTGCTACACTTGCAGAGAAGTATCTGGTGGATAAGTTCATTATGATTTCCACCGATAAAGCAGTAAATCCCACAAACGTTATGGGTGCTACCAAGCGTGCCTGTGAGATGATAGTTCAGTACAAGGCTCAGCATGCGGATAAAACCGATTTTGTTACTACACGTTTCGGTAATGTTCTGGGCTCTAACGGCTCTGTTATTCCTCTGTTCAGACGACAGATTGAAAACGGAAAACCTGTTACTGTTACACATCCTGATATTATCAGATACTTTATGACTATTCCCGAGGCAGTATCTCTGGTGCTTCAGGCAGGTGCAATGGCACAGGGCGGAGAGATTTTTGTCCTTGATATGGGAGAGCCTGTAAAGATTACAACCCTTGCAGAAAATCTCATCAGAATGTACGGCAAGGTGCCTTACAGAGATGTTGAAATTAAGTTTACGGGACTTCGACCCGGCGAAAAGCTTTTTGAAGAGCTTTTGATGAACGAAGAGGGACTGAAATCCACAGAGAACAAGAAAATTTTCATTGGCAATCAGATTGCCATTGACGAAGATGACTTGCTTGAGAAGCTCTCAAGACTCAGAAAATTCGCTGATAACAACGATAGCGAAGGTGTTGTTGAGATGCTCAGCGAGATTGTTCCCACTTTTAACCATAAATCCAACAGATAATACATCTTCAGAACATCAAGAAACTTACGATATATACTGCTTTTTTGCTTTGTTTTCTAATGGAGAAAAGCTTTGATCTATACTTACTTTAAGGAGCATTTTTATGTGCGGAATTGTCGGATATGTAGGACCTAAGGATTGCAGCGAGGTGCTTGTTGATGCACTGAGAAAGCTTGAATACCGCGGATATGACTCTGCAGGTATTGCAGTCTTTGAGGATGGTAAAATAAAAGTAGCCAAGGAAAAGGGCAGACTCGATGACCTTCAGGCAAAGATGAATGCCGAGGGTGTACCCGCAGGTAATGTGGGTATTGGCCATACCCGTTGGGCTACTCACGGAATTCCCTCTGCAACCAATTCTCATCCTCACAGAGGCGGAGAAAAGGTTACACTGGTACATAACGGAATTATCGAAAATTACAAGGAGCTTAAGGAGTACCTTATCTCTCAGGGCAGAGTTTTTGTAAGCGAGACCGACACAGAGGTTGTGGCTCAGCTTCTTGACTTTAACTACGAAGGCGATCCCATAAAGGCTATTGCAAAGACACTTTCTCAGGTGGAGGGCTCCTTTGCACTTGGTATTCTCTTTGCAGACAGAGTAGGCGAGCTCTTTGCTGTAAGACGTGAAAGTCCCCTTATTGTAGGTGTAGCAGAAGGTGAGAGCTTCATTGCATCCGACGTTCCTGCAATTATCAAATATACAAATCAGTATTACCTCCTTGAGCATGATGAGATTGCACATCTTGACTCAGACGGTGTAAGCTTCTGCGACCTTGAGGGTGATGCTATTGTGAAAGAGCTTAAGGTTGCTGACTGGAATCAGGAGGCTGCAGAAAAAGGCGGATATGAGCACTTTATGCTTAAGGAAATCCACGAGCAGCCCACTGCAGTCAAGACCACAATCACTCCCAGAATTTCCGATGGACTTCCCTGCCTTGAGGAATGCTCAATCACAGTGGAGAAGCTTCGCAACATCAATCAGATTTACATTGTTGCCTGCGGTACTGCTATGCATGCAGGAATGGTAGGCAAATATGTTATAGAGAAAATGGCAAAGGTGCCTGTTATTGTGGACATTGCCTCTGAGTTCCGTTACCGCGACCCCCTTATCAAAGAGGGAGATCTGGTAATCATCATTTCACAGTCAGGTGAAACCGCAGACAGCCTTGCAGCAATGCGTCTTGCAAAGAAAATGGGTGCAAAGACCCTTGCTATTGTAAACGCAAAGGGCAGCTCCATTGCCCGTGAGGCAGATATGCTTATCTATACACACGCAGGTCCCGAGATTGCAGTTGCATCCACAAAGGCTTATATGGTGCAGATTGCAGTTATGTATCTGCTGGGCTTCAAAATGGCTCTCTCCAAGGGTCAGATTTCTGAGGATGAGTGTCGCAGACTCACAGGAATACTTGCTTCTGTTCCTGCATATCTTGAAAAGACAATTGCTGATGTTGACGCAGTTTGCAACGATATAGCATCTCAGCTTCTTGAGGCTGAAAATCTGCTTTATATCGGCAGAGGTCTTGACTATGCACTTTCTATGGAGGGCTCTTTGAAGCTTAAGGAGATTTCCTACATTCACTCTGAGGCTTATGCCGCAGGTGAATTAAAGCACGGAACAATCTCCCTTATTACAGACGGTATGCCTGTTATCGCAGTGGCAACCCAGAACACTCTCTTTGATAAAACAGTAAGCAATATCAAAGAGGTAAAAGCAAGAGGTGCTATGGTTATCCTTGTTTGCGATGATGAGGCTGAGATAGGTGATGATGTAGCTGATTACATCATCCGCGTGTCCAAGATTGAGGAAAGCATTATGCCTATGCTTGCGGCAGTTCCTCTGCAGCTTCTGGCTTACTATACATCCTGTCATCGCGGTAACGATGTTGATAAGCCCAGAAACCTTGCAAAGTCAGTTACAGTTGAGTAAAAAATTCTCCGTCTGCGGTTTTCGCAGGCGGAGTTTTGGCTTGTTTTGAAGTAATATACAGTTTATACACAGGTTGTTTACATTGCGTATTAATATTACAATATTGTTTATTGACTTATGAATTTGCAGGTAATAATATAACTGTAGGGAGTTTATCTCCTGTGTGAGCAAAATTCGTAGGGCAGGTCTTACTCCTCCCTGAATATAAAAAATAAGAGAAAGGTGGTGTATATTCTGATGCAGTTTTTTGCAGATATAGCAGTGGTGGGACTGAGAATTATCCTTGCCATTTATGCTTTGTTTATAGTTTACCAGTGTTTCGGCTCAATGCGTCGCCAGAAGCGTCAGGAATCACCCCTTGTAATGCTTTACAATAAAACAATACGTGAGAAAATCCCTGTGCTCTGCTGGGAGAATTCCATCGGCAGAAGCAAGGGCAGTGATATTGTTATAGAAGACCCTACAGTGTCCAGAAATCACTGTGTGCTTCTGCGTCGCAGAGACGGCTGGTTTGTCTCTGATGTAGGCTCAAAGTCAGGCACAAAGGTCAACGGCAGACCTGTGCACTCAAGGCACCACTTGTCCCTTGACGATGAAATCCAGATAGGCTCTACCACACTGGCACTTCGCCGTGCAGACGAGTTTGACGGAGATATCCGTCATCACTGGTTTTTCTCAAGGGTTTCCTCAAAGCCCAGTGTGTCTGCACCTTTACTTCTGATTCTTGTCAATCTGTTCCACCTGTTTATGGCGGTGGAAATCTGCATAACCTACGGACAGTTCCGTCTTGAAGCCTTTGAAGTGTGGGGAGCAATGGTGCTGTTTTCATGGGTGCTCTTCACTTTTTCAAGGGGAGTGTTCCTGCGGAAAAATTTCGAACTTGAAACTCTGGCACTTTTCCTCACAGGTACAGGCTCAATGCTTTTGGTTGAGCAGGATATTATGGATGCCTGGATTCAGATAATTGCCGCAATGGTAGGTGCTACAGGCTATATGCTTATGCTTCTGTTCATTGCAAACCCAGACCGCATTGTGAAGTGGCGAATGGCAGTTATGATTGTGGCTCTGGGATTCCTTGCGATTAACCTTGCTTTTGGTAGGATGGAGTATGGTGCCGCCAACAGAATCTACATCGGCGGTGTTTCACTTCAGCCCTCAGAGATAGTAAAGATTGCATATATCTTCGTAGGTGCTTCTGCTCTTGATCACCTGCAGACAAGGCGTAACCTGATAGAATTTATCGCTTTTTCTGCTCTTTGCGTAGGTGCTCTGGCACTGATGGGTGACTTTGGTACAGCTCTTATATTCTTTGTCACCTTCCTTGTTATTTCTATTATCCGCTCAGGCGACTATAAAACTGTTCTGTTGGCTGTGGCAGGTGCCGCTTTTGCAGTTATACTTATTCTGCAGTTCAAGCCTTATATTGCTGAGCGTTTTGCTATATGGGGACACGCCCTTGAGGACCCCTATGACGCTGGTTATCAGCAGTCAGGAGTGCTCACATATATTTCCTCAGGCGGACTTTTCGGCACAGGTGTAGGCAACGGTATACTCCGTTACTACGGTGCATCTGAAACAGACCTTGTATTCGGCATTGTAACTGAGGAAATGGGACTTATCATAGCTTTGCTCATTGCCCTTGTAATCTGCGGACTTGTGATATATTCCCGTGCAATTTCAACCCGCAGCCGCAGTACATTCTATTCAATTTCTGCCTGCTGTGCCGCCTCTATGATGCTTACACAGACAGCCCTCAACATCTTCGGATGTACTGATATACTGCCTCTCACAGGTGTTACCCTGCCCTTTGTCAGCGCAGGCGGCTCAAGTATGATTTCCTGCTGGGGACTCCTTGCCTTTATCAAAGCGGCAGACGAGAGGACCTATTCAAAAGCAAAGCTTATAGGTAAAGAGTAATATTTCGGAAAAGGAATTATTATGAAAAGAATTATGTCACGAAGCATAATATCCCTGATACTGGCTCTGGGTTTTCTACTGGGGCTTGGTTTTCTATGCTTCCGATACATTACAGAAAATGAT
>JAZSLX010000025.1:0-31735 GCA_045535605.1 Ruminococcus sp. | reverse complement strand
TTTCGTCTGCAAAAAAATACGCCACCCAGTTTTGACTGAGTGTCGACGAGGAGTCGCCATCCAGATTAGAACTGGAGATGGAAGCTTTTGGGCATAAGCACACCGATAACCCCGTCCTTGCCCAGTGCCTCAACGCAAAGGGCCGCCGCAACAGAGCTGTCCTTGCCGCCTGAGATACCGACAACTGCGTTACAATCCTTGCCGTTTGCCTCAAAAAAATCTCTTATCCACTGAACACACTGCTCAGTTACCTTTTTAACATCAAACATTTCATTCACCTTATTTTCTAATGTAGAATTATTACTCTTTAACCTCAATCTGACACATCCGCATAACACTTAATGCGTGATTATGGGTATCAGGGGTAACACCTGCACAGCAGGAAGCATCTACCGATATTTTCTTCTCGGGAAAGTTAGCTTTCAAAATAAGTGCATTGGAAACTACGCATATATCTGTGCAAAGTCCCACAAGCTCAACTGTGAAATCATCGTCCCCTGCCCTGTCTTTGATAAGTTTTGGAAGATCTACAGAGCCAAAGGTAAGCTTTTCTACCTTAGTGTGGTCTTTGTGGCTTAAAGCTTCTGCAACGCTTTTATCAAGTTCCCAGCCTTCTGTCCCCTTAATGCAATGCTCCACAGGTAGCTTTTTACCCTCTGAGGTTTCAAGGTAATTTTCAAAATGAGTATCGAAGGTAACAAAGATATCACCCTGAAAATTTTCAATTTTCTTTACAACATTCGCAACTATTGCCTGTGCCTCAGCTGTACCCAGTGAGCCATCAACAAAGTCTTTCTGCATATCAACTACTATCAGAATATTTTTCACAATAAAAACTCCTTTATTTTATTGTACTGCGTAGCAACGTGCTTATACCTGCAACTCGTAATTGATGATACTAAGGTATCTGCCAAATTTAACGCCTACCTCGTGGATAGTTCCGCTATATGTAAAACCGAATTTTTCGTGAAGTCGGACACTCTCGTTATTTTCGCTTGTAATAACAGATACCACTGTGTGGGTGATGTCATCTTCCTGTGCAAGACGGAGTATCTCCTCCATTAAAGCTGTTGCAACTCCCTGTCTGCGAAAGTCCGTTTTGACATAAACAGACAATTCCACTGTGGTTTTATAGGCTTCTTTTTCTCTGTAGGTTGAAAGTGACGCATAACCTGCAACAACCCCGTCAACCTCTGCCACTATGAGAGGGTGATTGCCCACATTGTGGCATTCAAACCACTGTGTCCATTGCTCCGAAGTCTTTTTGTTAAGGTCAAAGGTGGCGGTTGTGTTCTCCACCTCGTAGTTATAAATATCAAGCAGGGCATCAATGTCCCTGCGCTCAGCTGTACGGATTATCATTCTATATCTCCTTGAAATTTAAATACACTATAAATATAACATATTATAACATTCTGAGCAATAGCAGATATAAGAAAAAGCCTCCGTAACCTTAACACGGAGACTTTTTGCTATATTTTATGAAGTTTACTGCATTCTCAAAGAACGTAGAAGAAAACACAGACAAACTGGAACACACTGCCAAGGAGACAGAAAATGTGGAACACAGAATGCATATACTTCTTTTTCTTACCGATTACATAGATAACAGCACCGATAGTGTAAGCAATACCGCCCATAAGGAGCCAGAAAAGTCCCATGAGGGGTACTGCCTGCAGTGTAGCCTTGGCGGCAATAACAACGCACCAGCCCATTCCGATGTAACAAGCCATAGAAAACTTTGAGTATTTCTTGTGGTCAATGGCAGCAAAGACTATACCAACGGCGGCAAGTCCCCATACTATGCCAAACAGTGTCCACGCCCAAGCAGGTGACACATCACGGATTCCACACAGTACAATAGGAGTATATGTTCCGCCAATAAGGAAGTAGATTGTGCAGTGGTCAAGTACCTGCATAACCTTCTTTGCTGTTTCAGGCACAAGTCCGTGATACACACTGGACATTGTGTAAAGGATTATAAGTGAAGCACCGTAGATCGCACTGCTGACTACTGCCCACACGTCACCCTTAATCGCTGAATACACAACGCACAGCACAAGTGCCACAACACCAAAGGCTCCTGCCACTATGTGTGACACCATATTAAAGATTTCCTCCCCACGGGTATAGTCAGGGAGAATTCTGTCTTTCAGTTTTGTTCTGGGTTTTCTTATGTTTGTCATTTTTGTTACCTACCTTCCTGATGTTATATTAATAAAAAATTTACTCTGTGAACACAAGCAATAAGCAAGCTTTCAACAGCTTTATTATAAGCAGGTTAATTGCTAACCTCAACCTACTGTTAAACTGTGCCTCTATACCGATGCCATACACCTTGGTAGAGTGGCAAAAAACTTCTCTACCCACAGTAGAATCTCCAGTAAATATCACACTTTTAGGCATTGATTTAGAAAAGAAAGTATGGTATGATATATATGTAGTAATTTTCGGTAGAGTTGCAATTCTACCGAAGAAAAGCCCAATTAAGGCAACCAAAATGCAGGCTTCTGCTTGCTGATGCACAACAAATCGCACAATAATTTCGGTGCTTTTCTACCTGAATAACAGGCAGATACGTTTACAACTTTTACCCTCAGGAGGAGGAAACTATGGACGAAATCAAATCTATTATTGCAAAAAACATTACACAGCTGAGACTTGCAAAGGGTCTTACTCAGATTGACCTTGCAGGGGAGCTTAACTACTCTGACAAGGCTGTATCCAAATGGGAACGAGGCGAATCTATCCCCGACGTTACCGTGCTTATCCACATTGCAGACATCTTCGGCGTAAATCTTGACTACCTTGTGACACCCCACAAGGACGTTGACGACTCAGGCATGAAGCAAAGAGACGCAAACAAAAAGAAAAACCACATCTTCATTACAGGCATGAGCATCCTTCTGGTGTGGCTGATTGCCACAATTGCCTTTGTAGTGCTTGACATGATGCCTGCTGATATGAGATTTTTGCATACACTTTCATTTTTGTATGCTCTGCCCATATCTATCATAGTATGGCTTGTGTTCAACTCGGTATGGTTTAACAAGCGCAGAAATTACATAATCATATCTTTTCTTATGTGGAGCATACTTGTGGCACTGCACGTATCCTTCCTGCCCTTCGGCTTTAATTTCTGGATTCTCTACATTCTGGGAATTCCGGGACAGGTTATTATCATTCTTTGGTCAAGAATAAAATATCCCAGTCAGAAAAATTTCAAAATACCCAAACGCAAGCCCAACAACAAAGACGCAAACTAATCAAAAAGAGCAGCAAGATGAAAAATCTTACTGCTCTTTCTTTATATGATTCAGAATTACTGGTTATCTGACGATTCCTCAGTAAGCTCCTGAGTCTGATAGGACTCCAGCGGTGTTTCGTTTGCCTGAACTCCTGAGAGCTTTCTGCAAATCTGGCGGGTACGTACACCCACAAGCTTATCAAGCTCTGCGTTTGCTTGGTCAAGACGTTGCTGAGTAAGCAAGAGTACATCGTTGAACTTATCAAACTCTGTTTTGACAGAGCCCAAAAGCTGCCATACCTCTGCTGAACGCTTCTGAACAGCCAAGGTTTTGAAGCCCATCTGCAGGGAGTTAAGCAGTGCTGCCATAGTGCTAGGGCCTGCGATGTTCACCTTATAATCCCTCTGGAGCACCTCTACCATACCTCGGTTCACCGCCTCGGCATACAGCCCCTCGGTAGGCAGGAACATTATTGCAAACTCTGTGGTATGGGGTGTGCTTATGTACTTTTCGCTTATATCCCTGGCTTCTTTTTTTAGAGTTGTAATCAAGGCTTTAACCGCAGACTCTACTCTTTCAGGGGAGCCTGACTCATAGGCATCCTGCAGTGCGGCATAGGTATCTCCGGGGAATTTGGAATCTATAGGAAGATAGATAAAGCCATCATCCTCTGCAGGAAGCTTCACTGCAAACTCTACCCGCTCTGAGCTTCTGGGTTTAGTTGCAACATTTTCATCATACTGAGAGGGTGAGAGAATTTCTTTCAGAATAGAGCCAAGCTGAATCTCACCTAGGATACCACGTGTCTTAACATTGGAGAGGACTTTCTTCAGGTCCCCTACCCCAACAGCAAGGGTACGCATTTCTCCCAAGCCCTTATATACCTGCTCAAGCCTCTCATTCACAAGAGCAAAGGACTTGTTCATCTTCTCCTCCAGAGTTTTCTGAAGCTTATCATCTACGGTCTGACGCATTTCGTCAAGCTTGCGGTTATTGTCCTCCTGCATAAACTGGAGACGTTTTTCAACAGTTGCACGAATAAGCTCAAGCTTCTGCTCATTCTGGAGGGAGAAGGTCTTAAACCTCTCTTCAAGCTGTGCAAACTGTCGGACACTGCTTTCTGCAGATTGCTTCTGATTAACAGCAATCATATCTCCCATAGTCTTTACTGATTGCTGAACACCTGCGGTTACTTCCTGTCTGAGGATTGCGTTGTCACTCATGGCATCCTCACGGATTCGCCGTGCAAGTCGTTCTGAGTTATCATTGCCTCTGAATGACTTTATTATAAGCACTGTGAGCAAAACGCAGACAACTGCCAGAAGTCCTGCCAAAACAGCAAACTGAACATCACTGAGCATACATAGTACCTCCCTGTATTTTATATATAAATCATATCATCCGACGCTTAGCCCTGTCAACCGAAAAAGCCATATCTCAAAAGCTCAGACCCGTTTATAGGACAGCAAAAAGCCCTGCTGTAATTGCAGGGCTTGTGAGAAAACACCTTATGTCTGTAGATTTAAGTAAATGTTGAAACAATGCGCTTTTCGCAATCCGGAGGCGAATACAGGAATTCGTCCATATGATCACCTTTAAAGTAATACCTAGGTCTCACAGGACTATACTTATAATCAAAGGTTTCTACAATAATCAGCTTAACCTTCATTTTATCAGGGATAATACTCTTTATGTACACACTTGCCTGCTGTCCTACCCTGACATTATCCTTGCTTTCTGCAAGTCCTGCAAGATTAGGCGCAAGCTCTACAAATGCACCATAGTTTTCGATACTGCGGACAACTCCTGCAACTGTTTCCCCTGCTTTAAAGTTGTTTGCATTCTCCTGCCATGTACCCAGAAGCTCCTTATGGCTCAGGCTTATTCTTCCGTTTTCTATGGATTTTATCACAGCTTTTATATCCATTCCTACGGTGAATCGCTCTGAGGGGTGCTCTATCCTTGATACAGAGATTGCGTCAATAGGCATAAGGGCTACGATTCCGCAGCCGATATCTGCAAAGGCACCGAAGGACTCCAGATGAGTTATCCTTGCACTCACCACATCACCTACACGAAGTGTGCTGACATAATTCTCCATGCATCTTTTCTGTGCAAGCTCACGGGAAAGTGTAGCAACGGTTGCTCCGCTTTCATCCCTGTCAAAGCCTGTTATAACAAAGCTCACAGGGCGATTGACCCTTGATATTACTGCAATATCACGCACCCTGCCCTCGCGGATTCCCAGTGCACCCTCCTTTCTGGGAATAATACCCCTTATACAGCCAAGGTCAACAGTAAGATTATGACCTGCGTCGCAGACAGTTGCCCTTGCCTCAAGGATTTTCTGCTCACGATACGCCTCGCATAGTGAGGTTATACTCTCCATATACATACTGTTCTCCTGATTTTCCATAAGACATCCTTCAGGTAAAAAGTCCGTCATATTTTCAGCCTCCGCAAAATTTTCTTTCATAGTTATTTCTATGATTGAGGCTTTTGCGATATTCCTCACAGATAAACATATTTATCTATTGAAAAAAACTTCAAGATACTGTAAAATAAAAAAGTATACTATACAATTGAAAGGGAGGTATATTATGAAAAGAAAACCATTCATCCTGATGGTGCTTTGTTTTATGCTGCTTTGCACTGTAGCTTTATCAGCCTGCAATGGGTCTGAGGGTGCTACTAAAGACGAGGTAAATACTCAGGTAACAACAACTGCACAGGCAACAACTGCGACTCCTACCACACAGGCTACAGAAGAAACCACTGCAGAGAAAACTACTGAAGAGAATGCTACTGAGAAGGTTACAGCCGAAGCTTCAAAGAACACAGTCAACGACAATGGTAATTCTCAGCAATCAGGTGGTCCTGCAGACAAGGTTGAGAATACAAAAACTGCCACTGTAAACGTAGGCGGTAAAGACTACACTGTCAACGTAGGCGACAGAATTGTTTACACCTACTACCTTAAAACCCCAAAGGCTATTGAGAATGTTCAGGCAACTCTCACCTATGATAACTCTGTGCTCTGGCTGAGACAGTCCTCATCAAAAGAGATGTTCCCCACACTCAGCGGTACAATCTACAACGCAAATATAACAGGAACAATCCTCTTTAACGCCTCAGAACCCATGGAGGGCTATGACTTCACAAGCAAGAATGCTCTTGTACGTCTTGAGTTTGATGTAGCAAAAGAGGGTTACACCTCCATTGCAACCGCCATTGAATTCATGGACGAAATCGGCGGAGAACCCTATGTATCAAACTTTAGTATTGTAGGAAATATCACCTCTCAGGAAACCCTTTCCTGATGCACAGGTGAATATATATGTTAAACTGAAAGGAAACAAAAATTATGAAACTTAAAAGACTTTTTTGCATTGCACTTGCAACACTTCTCACTGCAGGCTGTACCTTTGCTCTATCCGGCTGTGATAGAGGCTCAACTGACTCCACAGGTGATTCCGGCTCCTCTGCTGACGGAAGACCTGCTGTAAATGCTAACGTTAAGCACGACACAGAAAACAAGGTAGGTTATCAGCTTGAGATGCCCAAAGACGGCGAGGAAATTGCAATTCTTCACACCTCTATGGGTGACATCACATGGAGATTCTTCCCCGAAAACGCACCCAAAACAGTTGAAAACTTCATCACACTTGCAAAGGACGGCAAGTATAACAACACAATCTTCCACCGCGTAATCAATGACTTCATGATTCAGGGCGGCGACTATGAAAACCACAACGGCACAGGCGGCACAAGTGCTTTCGGCTCTGCCTTTGATGATGAGTTCTGCGACACTTTGTACAACATCCGCGGTTCAGTTGCTATGGCAAACTCAGGTGTAAACACCAACGGCAGCCAGTTCTTTATCAATCAGGCAGGGGCAGACTCCTTTGACAGTGCTTCCATTGATTATGACGCAACATATGAACAGTATGTAAGCATTTACAACCAGTATGTTCAGGCATACGGCGCAAACTTTGTTGCTCAGTTCCAGAATGCTGACTCCTTTATCAATGATTATGTTGGCGGTATTGCTCCTCTGAGCTATGCTATCAGCGATGAGGTTATGGCTCTGTATGAGGCAAACGGCGGTAACATCCACCTTGACGGTGCACTGAGAGCAAAGGGCGGTCACACTGTATTTGCTCAGGTTATTGATGGTATGGACGTTGTTGATGCTATTGCCAAGGTTGAAGTAAACGCTGAGGACAACAAGCCCCTTGAGGATGTTAAGCTTATCTCTGTAGAAATCACAACCTACAAAGCTCAGTAAAAACATTATACCCCTTATGAGGAGTGATAATATGAACTCAAAGCCCATAATCGCCATAATGTATGACTTTGATAAAACCCTCAGCACCCGTGATATGCAGGACTTCGCCCTGATACCCAGCCTTGGTATGGAAAGCGCTCAGTTTTGGCAGACTGCTAATGACTTCGGCAGAGAGCAGAAGATGGATGGTATACTTGCGTATATGTACACCTCTATCCGAGAAGCAAGACGTCACGGCAAAGAGCTTCGACGTGAGGACCTTGTAAATCATGGTAAGTCTGTTGAGTTCTTCAGCGGTGTTGAAAGTTGGTTTGACCGTATAAATGCCTATGGCAAAGAACAGGGTGTTGAAATTGAGCACTACATCATCTCCTCAGGAATGAAGGAAATAATTGAGGGTACTGAGATCGCCTGCAAGTTTAAGGAAATCTTCGCCTGTGAATATTACTTTGACGAATCAGGAGTTGCAGTATGGCCCAAAACAGCCGTAAACTACACCAACAAAACACAGTTTGTTTACCGTATAAACAAAGGTGTGCTTGATGTATCCAACGATGTGGACTTAAACCGCTCAATGCCTGACGACTCAAAGCGGGTACCCTTTTCAAATATGATATACATTGGTGACGGACTTTCTGATGTACCCTGTATGAAGATGATGCAGGCTTACGGAGGTACTTCCATTGCTGTATATCCTGAGGGTGACAGGCACAAGGTTGAGGAGTTGCTCATAAAAGACAGAGTAAACTTCATCTTCCCTGCCAATTACTCTGAAGGCGGAGAGCTTGAATGTGCTATGAAGAGCATCATCCGCAAAATTGCAATATGTGATACCCTGACAGAAATCAATCAGAATCAGCTCAAGAGTATTGCAATGCCTATTTAAACTGAAAAACAATTAAACCGCAGTGTATTTTACGTATATTACGCTGCGGTTTTCTTTTACTTTTCACAATTGACAAAGGCGGTATTTATCAATATAATAATATTCGCATTAAATAATAAGGAGGAATCCTATGAGTAAGTTAGCTCCCCCCACTGCAAGAGTTGCAAAGTGGGACAACACTAAATTCTTTCTGATTCTGTGCGTGGTTATGGGACACTCCGCAAACAACGTGTTCATTGTAAACGGAGACGCAATGAAATGGATGGAGATTTGTCTTTATTCCTTCCATATGCCGTTGTTCATATTCCTTGGCGGACTCTTTGCAAAGAAAACCATCAACAGCGTTCCCTTCAGGTACGAAAAGGTTATATCCTATATGCTTCTGAGCTTGTTTATGAAGCTGCTCAACTACACCGTAACCTTTGCTATCAAAGGCAAGGCTACCTTCCAGCTTCTGAGTGACAACAGTGTATCATGGTATATTTTTGTAATGGCAGTTCACATAATGATTGCCCATCTGCTGAGAAACTGTAAGCCATGGAAAATACTGGCGGCAAGCTTTACACTGGCAATACTTATCGGCTATGTAAGCGAAATCGGAAATGTTTTTGTGCTTTCAAGAATCATCGTGTTCTTCCCTGTGTTCTGGCTTGGATATATGCTTGACCCTGAGAAGCTTCTGGAAATTCTGAACAAGCCCTTTGTCAGAATCTGCTCTGCAGTTTTCCTTGTGGCAATTTTTGTAATCTTCTATTTCACAATTGACTATATGTACTTTTTCAGACGTCTGTTCACAGGCAACAATCCTTACTATGAATTCGGCGGAATCAAGCATATCTTAGGCGGACCCCTGAGAATCTGCAGTTTCACAATAACATTCCTTGTAAGCTTCGCGTTGCTTTCTGTTATTCCTAACAAGAGGATTCCTCTTATCACCTGGTGCGGAGGCAGAACACTTACCGTATATGCACTGCACAGACCTATTCAGTACATTATCGGCTTCACATTCTTCAACGAGATGTTTAAAGGTACTCTGCCCAGATTTCTGCTTCCTATCCTCTTGGTTTATGCCTTCATACTGACTGTATTCCTGTCAATGAAATGCTTTGACTACGTGCTTTATCCCTGTATGCACTGGGACAAAATACTGGCACCTGTTATGAATTGGTTCAGAAAAGACGAGTACAAAATAAAAAAATAATTTAATCGACACAGCAAAACAGCCTCTTCCAAAATCGGAAGAGGCTGTTCTTTTTAACTATTATTTGGCTTTAACAAGCGGTAAGATTATTTATCTTCCCACTGGTTTGTCTGATTGTTGAATGCTCTGCCAAGCTCAGCAGTCAGGTTACCTGTCTGTGTTGCATTGCTACCAATGTTAAATACAATGTTCTGATACATAGCACCTGTGGGGTCATTGGGAAGAGCAAATCTGTAAAGGTTACCGCCTACGTTCTCCATCTGGTCGCCGGGCCATACGGAACCACCATTATCAGACCAGTAGTGGCAGTATGCTGTGCCCCAGCCTGCTGCATCTCTGAAGTAGATGTAGTTGCCAGCGGGTTCGGGATCAGGACCGGGATTAGGAGTTGTAGGTGTAGGATTGGGGTTGACAGGAACATCAAAACCATTAGCGGGGAACTTTGTAACATCTACGAAGTCTGAGAGGAAACCATTCCAGGAACCGGTAGACATATCGTAAATTGCAAACTCACCGGGGATTGTCAGGTCACCTGTCTTTTCCTGATCATTGCCGTTATTGAAGATAATCATATTAGCTTCATCGTGAACGATTGCAACGTAGTAGGGACCAACCTGCATAAGGGGCTCACCGGGCCAGGTGTTGTGGGGATTACCGCCGTCTGTCCAGTTGTGCTGATAGGGGGTGGGATAAGAACTGTTTGCAAGAATGATAATCTGACCTTCAATCTGTGTAAGGTCGATTGTACCGTCATCGGGAGTATCAACAGTTGTGGGCTCTACAGGATCGTCATCGGGAACAGTTGTTGTAGGCTGTGTGGGTGTAGGTGTGGGAGTATCAGAGCCTGATACCTTAATCTTATCACCAACATTGCAGCCTGCATCAAGCTCTGCAACAAACTTCTGAATAGCAGTTGCGTCCTTGATGTTTACAATACCGCTTTCGTCTGCGTCAGCAGCGATTTCTGCGTTGCCTTCAAGAGCTTCAAGCTCTGCAACCACCTTCTGAATGAGAGTTGCGTCCTTGATGTTTACAACCTCAGAAAGGTCTGCGTCACCGAGAGTTACATATACTGCAGGACCTACAGGATCTGTGGGCTTCTGAGTTGTAGTTGTAGGCACAGGAGGCTCTGTGGGCTTAACGGTTGTGGGAGCTGTTGTAGGAGTCTCGTCCTGAGAAGCCTCAACAAGGATTGTGCCGTGTGCGCCTGAGTTGAATGTAACTGTGCCGTTTGTAACAGTTGCAGTCTTGCCATCATATGCATTGCGTACAACTGTACCGTTAGCAAATGTGTTGTTCAGTGTGATTGTGATGTTGGAGTTAGCGTTTGCACCAACTACGCAAGCTACCTTATCAGTTACACCGTTCTTATTATATGTACGTGCAAAAGCTGTACCGGATGTAGCATTAAGGTTTGTGTGTGAACCGGCACCAACTGCAACGTGGTCGTTACGGAAGGTACCAACCTTCTGCCAGTGAGCAAGAATGTTCTTGTCCATACCGCTCCAGTTCATAAAGCTTCTTACAGTATGGTCGTGGATGGTACAATCAACTCTTGAACGATTTGTTTCATCACCATAGTAAATCTGAACACCGCCGGGAAGAAGCAGAAGTGCTGAACCCTGATAGTAAAGGTCGTCACGACAAAGACCTGTATCGTGTGAGGAGATATATGTGAGAACGTTGAAGTTGGGGTTGTTGTTGATCTGATTTGCATAATCAGCGTATGTCTGATTAAGGTTGCCTGTCTTCTTCATACCGTTAGCACCGTTGCCCTTGTTGTCGGCAGAGAAGGAGAAGTTGATCATTGAGTCAAAGCCGTTCTGATAGTACTGGTTATTGCTTACACCCTGACCGAAGTTTTCACCTGTCATCCAGAAATCTTCGTCCCAGCTTGCACCTGTAGCAGAGGGGTTGTTCTTTCTCCAGTTTGCAAGAGCCTTTGTACAAGTGTCGGAAAGTTTCTTCCAAACATCCTGACCAACATGCTTTGCAGTATCGCAACGGAAACCGTCAATACCATACTCCTCAACCCACTTTGCATACCATGATACAAGGTAATTTGCAACTGTCTTGTTACCAAGATTGTAGGTTCTGAAGGTCTGGTCGATTTCGCTAACCTTTGAGTTGTATGTACCCTCTTTGTTCCACTTTGTCTTAAGAATCTCAGGGATACCTACTGTAGCACCGGATTCTGTTTTAAAGTCAGGAAGAGAAGCACCGGCAGTGCCTGTCAGGTCATCATTTCCTAAGTAATCATAACCTGCAATACCGCAACGGAGCCAATCTCTGCCCCACCATCTTGCCCAATCGTTAGCATTGCCGCCCTGGTGTGCTTCATACTTGATTGCACCGTGATAGGTGGACTGATTGATGGTGCTGTAATTGTAGTGGACATCCATGGCATTGCTGTTAAGAGTACCGAAATTGTACTCGTTCATATCGTAGATGGTGTTGTAACCGGGGTGGTTGAGAACTACGTCAAGAACTATACGGATGCCATGCTTGTGAGCTGTTTCAATCATCTCTTTGAACTCAGCCTCTGTACCGAAGTTCTTGTCGAGCTCTGTAAAGTCAAGACCATAGTAGCCGTGGTAAGCGTAGTGAGGGAAGCTCTTCTTTCCGTCACCACCTACTGCATAACCATGATACTGCTCAAACCAACCTGCAACCCAGATTGCGTTGATACCAAGGTCATCAAAGTAGCCATCGTTAATCTTCTGGGTGATACCCTTGAAGTCACCGCCCTGGAAAGCTGCTACCTTGTCATAGTTAGCAACTGAACCATCACGGTTGAGACCACGGTTGTAGCTGTGGTCGTTTGCTGTGTTTCCGTTGTTGAAACGGTCTGTCAGAAGGAAGTAGACCGTTGCGTTATCCCAAGTAAAATCATCTGCTGCTGTGGGATAAGCTGCAGAAGTCTCTGCTGTATCAACTACAGCAGCCTGTGCTGTGAAACCTACTGTGCAAAGAGACACAATTGTGAGCATTGCAAGAAGGAGACACATAAGTCCTTTTACTCTTTTCATAGATAACATTCCTTTCACATAAATTTCTTGTAAAGCCAAACCCTTACAGATAACATTATATCAAACAAAAGAGCTGAATAACAAGGTGCTAAATACACGAGAATATGGCTATATTTTATCTAAAATTCATTATTATGCCTATAAGGTTAATTTTTGCCGAATTTATATACAAAAATACACCTGTTTTCTTTTCCATTATATAGGACAAAATCTCAGCAAAATCCCCTGCTTCAAAAATATGACAGAATTTTGTATATTAAAGCAGTAAAAAATCTGTAACTTTCATCATTCAAAATAAATTGACAAATTGACAGATTGAATATATAATTCTATACTGTATAAATCTACACAATAGAACAGATTTGTGCGCAGGTTTATAATAACAGTAATTGAAAAACTTTCGGGGGTGTTGTTTTTTGGAACAGAAACCTATTGTTTCACTTAGGAATATCAACGTAAAATTTGACGGTGAAGTTATACTTAATAATATAGATTTGGATATAACGGACAAAGAGTTCATTACTCTTTTAGGTCCGTCAGGCTGTGGCAAGACCACAACCCTGAGAATTATCGGCGGATTTCTGGAGCCTGACAGCGGAGATGTGTTCTATGACGGCAAACGCATAAACGGCACACCTCCCAACAAGCGCAATGTTAATACAGTTTTCCAGAAGTATGCGCTCTTCCCTCATCTGAACGTTTTTGAGAATGTTGCCTTTGGTCTGAAGCTTAAGAAGCTTCCAAAGGCTGAAATCAAGGAGAAAGTCACAAAGATGCTGGCTATCGTAGACCTTAAGGGCTACGAGAAACGTGCAGTATCAAAGCTTTCAGGCGGACAGCAGCAGCGAGTTGCCATTGCACGTGCTCTGGTATGCGACCCTGATGTTCTGCTCCTTGACGAGCCGCTGGGTGCACTTGACCTTAAGCTTCGCAAGGATATGCAGATTGAGCTCAAGCGTATTCAGAAGATGACAAGAAAAACCTTTGTATACGTTACACACGATCAGGAGGAAGCTCTTACAATGAGCGACCGCGTGGTTGTAATGAACAATGGTAAGATTGAACAGATAGGCACTCCTATCGATATATATAACGAGCCTTCAAACGCCTTTGTTGCTGACTTTATCGGCGAGGCAAACATTCTTGATGGCATTATGCTCAGTGACTACAGAGTAAGTATACTGGGCAGTGACTTCAAATGTGTTGACAAGGGCTTTGGCGAGAATACACCTGTTGATATTGTTATCCGCCCTGAAGATATTGAGGTTACTTCTCCTGAGGATGGCACAGTTGTCGGCGATGTTACAGGTGTTGTGTTCAAGGGTGTTCACTATGAAATGGAGGTTAAGGTGGGCAGATGTACTCTGCTTATCCACTCCACTGTATCAAGCCCTGCAGGCAGCCGCATAGGTATGCGTGTATCTCCTGATAATATTCACATTATGAACAAGCTCTTCCCCACTGACTATAATGAGTTCACCGCAGAGGTTATTGACTCCTCTGAGGACTCCCCTGTGGTTACAATCTCCGTTGAAGGCACTGAGATTGAGCTCGAAAACGGCTATTATCCCAAGGGAACTATCCTGAACATCCAGCTTCCCCCTGACGGACTTTATGTAGACGGCGAGGGTGTTGGACAGCTTACTGATGTATTTATTGAGTCTGTAATCTGGAAGGGTGCTCACAACGAAATAATCCTTGAGTCTGACGAGCACAAGTGGATTATGCACAGTGCTCAGGACGAGCAGGTTGCCACCTATGTTCCCATTTGTTTTGACTTCTCAAATGCAGTGATTACCCCTTTGGAGGAGTCTGCGGAGGGTAGCGATGAAATCTAAGAAACTAGCTCTGCCCTACATCCTGTGGATGTTTGTGTTCACGTTGGTGCCACTTATTCTTGTAATTGGCTATGCCATCCGTAACGACCAAGGCAAATTTACACTTGAATTTTTAAGCAAGGCTTTTAAGTACAGCGATGTATTTGTCTATTCATTATGGGTAGCTTTGCTTTCTACTCTTATTTGTCTTTTACTGGCTTATCCCTTAAGCTATATAATCTCACGAAGCTCACCCAGAGCACAGCGTACCTACACCATGCTTGTAATGGTACCTATGTGGATGAACTTCCTGCTGAGAATTTATGCATGGGTAATACTTCTGCAGAACAACGGACCTATTGCCAGCCTGTTATCCGTATTCGGACTTAAGGTAAACCTTATCGGCAATACGGGTGCAGTTGTACTTGGTATGGTGTATGAATACCTGCCCTTTATGATTCTGCCCCTGTGCACTGTTATGGGTAAGATTGACAAGAGCCTCATTGAGGCGGCTCAGGACTTAGGCTGTAACAGATTCAACGTTATACGCAAGGTTGTTTTTCCTCTGACAGTACCGGGTATTATCTCCGGTGTTACCATGGTGTTTGTGCCTACAGCCAGCACCTTCCTTGTTGCTCAGTACTTAGGCGGTACAGGCAACGTAATGATTGGTGACGTTATTGAAAAGCTGTTCTGGACAGACAGACACACAGGCTCAGCAATTGCTTTGTGCCTGATGGTGGTTATCCTTGTATTTATGATTATTATGAACCGCTTCGGCGATGAGGAGGCGGTAGGTATATGAAAAAGAAAAGCATCTGGAAGAAGCTGTATGTCTTTATTATCTTTGCGTTCCTGTACGCACCCATTGCGGTGCTCATTGCCTACTCCTTCAACGACGGCAAAACTTCTGTATGGAAGGGCTTTACCTTCCGTTGGTATTTAGAACTGTTTCAGGATTCGTCCATTATGACGGCTCTTTACAACACCCTTATTGTTGCGGTACTTGCGGCGGTGATATCCACTATACTGGGTACTGCGGCGGCAATCGGCATTTATAACTTCAAGGGTGCTCCCAGAAAGCTTATACAGACTGTTTCAAACATTCCCATCATCAACCCTGAGATTGTAACAGGTGTATCCCTGATGCTTCTGTTCACATTTCTCGGCAGACTTCTTGACTTTGAGATGGGCTTTGTGACAGTTCTTCTATCCCATGTGGGCTTCTGTACGCCCTATGTTATCTTGTCCGTAACTCCGAAGCTGAGGCAAATGGACAATCACATTTACGAAGCAGCTCTTGATCTGGGCTGCGGTCAGTGGCAGGCATTCTACAAGGTGGTGCTCTTTGAGCTTCTTCCCGGTATTCTGTCGGGCTTTCTCATCAGCTTCACTTACTCTCTGGACGACTTTGTTATCTCCTACTTCACAAGAGGTTCCAAGTTCCAGACCCTGCCCATTGAAATCTACACAATGCTTAAAAAGCGAATTTCTCCCAAGATTAACGCATTGTCGGCACTTTTGTTTGTGGTGATACTCACAGTGCTTATCATAACAAATATCCACGATGCAAGGGTAGAAAAGCGCGAAAAAGAAAACCATGGAGGTATATGATAAATGAAAAGAATTCTCAGTGCTGTTATCGTTGTTGTACTCACACTTTGCTGTGTATTTTCTCTTACAGGCTGTAAGCAGTATGACAGCGAGATAAACGTGTACAACTGGGGTGAGAACATCAGCGAGGGCGAGGACGGCGCAATGGATGTTATCGCTGAGTTTGAGGAAAAGTTCAACATCAAGGTAAACTACACCACCTACGAGACAAACGAGGAGCTTTACAGTATTTTAAGTTCTTCTAACTCAAGCTATGATGTTATTATTCCCTCTGACTATATGATTGAAAAGCTCATTGCAGAGGACCTGCTCAGACCCATTAACTTTGACAATGTTCCCAACTACTCAAACATTGACGAGGCTTACAAGAACCTCTCCTTTGACCCTGAGAACAAGTACTCTGTTCCCTACACCTGGGGCGTTGTGGCTCTGTGCTACAACAAAACCATGGTAGAGGGTGAGGTTAAGGGCTTCGCTGATTTGTGGAGAGAAGACCTCAAAGGCAATGTGCTTATGTTCGGCAACTCCCGTGACGCAATGGCAATTGCAATGCAGATGTGCGGTATTGACCCCTCAGCCCCTACAAAAGCTGACATTGACAAGGCTTACGAGAAGCTGATGGAGCAGAAGCCTGTTCTGAAAAGATACGTAATGGACCAAATTTTCTCCGAAATGGAGGGTGGTCAGGCAGCTATTGCTCCTTACTATGCAGGCGATATCTACTCTATGATGGGCAACAACGAGGATCTGACATACTGTCTGCCTGAGGAGGGTACAAACTTCTTCGTTGACTCTATGTGTATCCCCCAGTGCTCACAGAATCCTGAGGGTGCAGAGAAGTTCATCAACTTTATGCTTGAGGCAGAGGTAGGTGCCGCAAACAACACATACATCGGCTATGCTTCTCCCAACAATGCTGCAAAGGCTCTGCTTCCTAAGGAAATAACCGAAAACGAGCTTATCTATCCTTCTAAGGAATACCTTGACAAATGCTACACATACTCCAATATCTCTGATGATGTTTACACCTATATGCAGGAAAAATTCATCGAGGTACAGGCTGACTGATAATCGGAGTCTGAAACTTTAATACAAAAGCCCGATTATCACAATCGGGCTTTTTTGTATCATCAGGGGGCTGATTATATGAACAAAAACACAAAAAATATACTCATTGCCGCAGGCGTCACCGCTCTGAGTGTTGCCGCTATCGGAGGCCTTTATCACCTTACAGTCAAGAGTATGATGAAGCTAGCCCTTGACAGAAAAGAGCCTGTGATTATGAGCAAGGGCAGAGAACGACTTATGGGCTCTGAGGAGCTGTCTGTCATTATGGGCAAGCTTATGGACGCATCTGAGGCTCTTGAAAAACAAAGCCACGAAACTGTAGAGATAACCGCAGAGGACGGAGTAAAGCTTGTTGCTCACTGGTACCCCTGCGAAAACGCAAAGCGAGTTATTATTGCAATGCACGGCTGGCGCAGTGATTGGTCTAGAGACTTCGGTATTATCTCTGATTTCTGGCATAAGCAGGGCTGCAGTGTGCTCTATGCAGAACAGAGAGGTCAGGGTGACAGCGGCGGCGAATATATGGGCTTCGGACTTCTTGAGCGCTATGATTGTCTTGAGTGGATAAACTGGGTGCAAAATAACACTCCATCTACCCTGCCTATATACCTTGCAGGTGTTTCAATGGGTGCAACCACTGTACTTATGACTGCAGGCTTTGAACTTCCTGACCGAATTCACGGCATTATGGCTGACTGCGGATTTACCTCTCCCCATGCAATCTGGAAGCACGTTGTCCAGAACAACCTGAAAATCCCCTTTGGTATTTACAGTGCTGTTGCTGATGAAATTTGCAGGCGTAAAATTCAGGTAGGCTCCAAGGACTACTCCTGTGCAGAGGCACTGGAAAATTCTAATATTCCTGTGCTGTTTATTCATGGCACTGACGATAATTTTGTGCCTGTTCATATGACCTTTGAAAACTACAAGGCATGCAAAGCACACAAACGTCTCCTTGTAGTCCCAGGTGCTGACCACGGAATGAGCTACCTTGTGGACACAAAGGGCTATGAAAATGCAATGAAAAGCTTCTGGGCAGATTTTGATTAATTCTTATACGTGCAACAACCCCACCTGACATAAATTGAAATCAGGTGGGGTTTATGTTTGCTTATTCTATTCATAAATAAAATCTGCAGATAAGTTTATTTCTTCTATAGAAATATTTTGTATATAACCTTTGCTGTCTGTTGTTACCTTGTATTTACCGCTTGCACATTCTCCTGTAAATGTGGCAACACCATCAGAAAAAGAATCGCAGGTACTCTCCCGTGACAAAGCACAAAATACATTGTATACAGCCTGAGCAAAAGAGTCCTTAGGCAGGTAGTCCTTCTGAGTCTTTGCGTGAAGTCCCTCGTATATCATCTCAAAGCCGTCGGTCCATTTATAGGTAAGTCCCCACAACTCGTCAGGAGTTGTAACCTGTATTGTGACAGCACCCTGCATAGTGGATGCTATATCTGCCTCAATAGAAAACAATCCGTCATAAGCCTTTGTGCCGTCAACAATCATCTTCCCCTGAAAATCAAGAACAGGCTGAGCGGGAGGCTTGGCACTACAGGCAGAAAGAAGCATAAATGCAATCACAAGCAGGCAAAGAAAAATCTTTTTCACAGAAAACCTCTGAATTTTGGTTTATGTTAAACTTCCTATTCTTTGGTTAATTTACAAAATACATTCCTTAATTGCTTTTGGAATTCTCTCAATAATATCCGAGGGAATTAGGGAATACTCTGTAAGCTCATCTTTTGCTATGTCCCCTGCAAGTCCGTGAAGATATGCACCTGCTACAGCACCCTGAGTTACATCAACACCCTGAGCAATCAGTGAAGCAATCATACCTGCAAGTACATCGCCACTTCCTGCAACCGCCATACCTGCGTTTCCTGTGGGATTCACAAAGCATTCAGAATTTTTAGCAGTTATCAGAGTGTCCTTGCCCTTAAGCACAAGGGTGACACCGTATTCATCGGCAAACTTCTCAGCAACATCCTGTCTGTTATCACGGATATATGCAGAAGAAAATCCTGTCAATCTTGACATCTCACCCTCGTGGGGTGTGAGCACTGTTGGGTATACTCTGTCCCTCAGAACATTTATATGCTTTGCAACTGCATTTATGCCGTCAGCGTCAAGTATCAGGGGCTTTTTGCACTCAGACACAAGGGAGAGCACTATGCTCTTTGTATCCTCACACATTTTTGACCCGCAACCCATAAGCACTGCATCAGCCTTGTTTGCGTACCTTATTATCTCCCTTGCCCCCTTAGCACTTACAGCACCCGATTCCGACTCAGGAAGCACCAGAAATACCGCCTCAGGCACTGATACAGATACTATTGGGTAAATACTCTCGGGTACTGCAATACGCACAAGCCCTGCACCCATTCGCAAAGCCGCCTTTGCACAAATCACCGCCGCACCTGCCATAGAGTAGCTGCCGCAAACACAAAGCAAAGAGCCCACGCTGTATTTATTGGCGCAGGCTGGTCTTTGGGGTAATATTTCCTTGACAATTCTTTTATCTGTAACTGTCATGTCATCACCTTATTTTTTATTGTAGAAAAACTTTACAACCATTTCACGGGTCATATGAGGACGCATACCGTCAATAATTTTCTGGTTAGGAGAAAAGATAAGCAGACACTTGCCCTTACCGCTTTCTCGATATACACAGTAATAGCTCTCCTCCAGATTACCGCTGGAGCAATCCTTTGTACGGGCATATCTGTCGGAGGGGATATTGTCCCCCTCAATCTTGCCCATATCCTCAATGGAGTTAATCTCCATTTTCAGAGTATTCTTGCGCTTTTTCTTGTCGATAACCTTATCAATGTAAAAGTTATTGCCCATAACGGAGTAATCAAACTCCACCTTATTGATGCGGGGCAGTGCAAGGGTGAGCACAATAACCGCTGCAATTGCAATGATAAGTGTAAAGATAAGCCAGAAAGGGTCAGGCGCAATAAGATATACAAAGATGAAGAATAATTCTATCAAAGCAAAAACACCGATAACCAGACCTGAAAGCACCTTCTGCTTGGCACCCGCCTGACGTTTTACAACCTGTTCGCAAAAAGAATCCATAAAAATTCACCAATCCTCGTATTTGTATAATAGTAAGTATATCACATCAATTCGTTTTTTTCAACAAAACACTTGCAAAACCCGCAAATTAGTGATAATATTATTTTTGATATTTATCAAACGCTATGACGAAGAAAGTAACTGCATCATTGCGGTGTAAAGAGAACGGTTGTCACAGGCTGAAAGCAACCCACACAGCAGATACAGCGAAGTTCCCTTCTGAGCGGTGAGGCTGAACTTATTACACAGTAGGCTTCAACGGCAGACACCGTTAACGGTCACAGGAGTGTTTGCTTCTTTTATGATGCAAAAATCAGGGTGGTACCACGGATATTATTCGTCCCTGCGTGTTTTTTCACACACGCAGGGCGTTTTTATTTTTTACGGAGGAAATTTATGGACGAGAAAATCTTATCTTTAAGAAATGAAATCACAGACAAGGTCTCATCTGCACAGAACACAGCAGAGCTTGACGCAATCAGAGTTGAGTACCTTGGCAAAAAGGGCAGTGTTACAGCCCTCTTAAAGGGTATGAAGGACCTTTCTCCTGAAGAGAAAAAAACCTTCGGCGCAAAGGTAAACGAGCTTAAAGAATATGCTACCCAGCAGATTGACAAGAGAGCACAGGAGCTCAAGGAGCAGGAAATTGAGAAAGAGCTGGCAGCAATGCCCGTGTTTGATATTACCACCCCTGCAAACCTCCAGAGAGGCTCTTATCATCCCATTACACTGGTACAGCGTCAGTGCGAGACAATCTTCAAGTCTATGGGATTTGCAGTTATCGACTACCCTGAGGTAGTTACCGACTACGAGTGCTTTGAGGCTCTGAATATCCCCAAGCACCACCCTGCACGTGATATGCAGGACACCTACTACCTTGACAACGGTCAGCTTCTCAAGTCCCACACCTCTGCCGCACAGAACGCAATCCTGAAAAAGTACGGCAAGAATCTTATAGAAAACGGTGTGCCCATCAAAGCTATCTTCCCTGGCAGATGCTTTAGAAACGAGGCAACAGACGCCTGCCACGAAAACACCTTCTTCCAGATGGAGGGTGTTATGGTTGACAAAGATATTTCTATCTCCAACCTTATTTACTTTATGAAAACTATGCTTTCCGAGGTGTTCAGAAAGGACATCAAGGTGCGTCTTCGTCCCGGCTTCTTCCCCTTTGTTGAACCCGGCTTTGAGCTTGATATCAGCTGTCTTATCTGCGGCGGTGAGGGCTGTCCCTCCTGTAAGCAGAGCGGTTGGCTTGAGCTTTGTCCCTGCGGTATGATTCATCCCAACGTGCTCCGCGAAGGCGGTATCGATCCCGAGGAGTACACAGGCTTTGCTTTCGGTCTTGGTCTTACCAGACTTGCTATGATGAAGTACGGCGTTAAGGACATCCGTGACCTGAACTCAGGCAGACTTAAGGTTCTTGAGCAGTTCACCGATGATGAATAAGGAGGGTATGTAATATGTTATTATCAATGAATTGGATTGAGGATTTCGTAGACCTTTCAGGTCTTGACAGACTCGATCTTATCCATAAGCTTTCACTCTCAACTGCAGAGGTTGAGAACGAGATTTTCTTCAAAGGTTCAGACCTTTCAGGTGTGGTTGTGGCAGAGATTATGGAAGTTTCAGATCACCCTGAATCAAAGAAGCTCCACCTGCTTAAGGTTGACGCAGGCGACGGTGCACTTACCGATGTTGTGTGCGGTGCTCCCAATGTAAGAGTTGGTATGAAGACTGCTTTTGCAAAAGTTGGCGCAAAACTTGGTGAGATTGAAATTGCACCCAGACCCCTTGCAGGCTTTATATCTCACGGTATGTGCTGCTCCGAGGCTGAGCTTGGTATCTCTGAGGATCACTCTGGTATTATTGAGATTACTGAGAATGTTGCAAACGGCACAGACGTCAAGGAAATCTATGCTATTGACGATATCGTTTTTGAGATTGACAACAAGTCCCTGACAAACCGACCCGACCTGTGGAGCCACTACGGCTTTGCACGTGAGTTTGCAGCCCTCTCGGGCAGAGAGCTCAAACCCCTTGAGTGTGAGGAGCTTACTCAGTATGACAATCTGCGCAAGATTGATATGAAGATTGAGGACCCTCTGTGCCAGAGATACAGCTGTATGCAGGTTGAGAACATCACCCGCACAGTAAGCCCTGTTAATATGAGAATCCGCCTTCACTACTGCGGTATGAGAGGCATCAACTTCCTTGCTGACCTTACAAACTACCTTATGCTTGAGATCGGTCAGCCTATGCACGCATTCGACTCCAGAAAGGTAGAGAAAATCCGCATCAAGCGTTTTGATACTCCCTTTACTTTCCAGACTCTTGACGGTGTTGAGCGTAACATTGACGAGAACACTCTGATGATTTGTAATGACAACACACCTGTTGCCATTGCAGGTATCATGGGCGGTCTTGACTCTGAGATTGTTGATGACACAACTACCCTCACCCTTGAGTCTGCTACCTTTGACGCAGTTTCCATCCGTAAATCCACAGTTCGTCTCTCCCACAGAACAGACGCTTCCATGCGTTATGAAAAGTGCCTTGACCCTGAGATGACAACCCTTGCTATCGGCAGATTTATAAATCTTCTGAAGAAATATGATGGCGGTGTTCAAGTTGTATCCGCTCTTACAGACGAGTACGCATACAAGTATGACACCGTTACTCTTGACTTTGACAAGAAGTTTGTTGACCGCTACACAGGTATTGAGATAAGCAACGAGACTATCGTTAAGACTCTCACAGATTTAGGCTTCAAGGTAACACTTGAGGGTGACAACTTCTCTGTAGTAGTTCCCTCCTGGAGAGCTACAAAGGATGTTACCATCAAGGCTGACATCATTGAGGAAATCACCCGTATCTACGGATATGATAACTTTGATATCAATACTACCCGTTCTCCCCTGTACCCTGTTCGTGCCGAGGCAGTGAAGAACAACGAAGACAGAATCAAGGATATTCTTGTAAAGAAATATAGCCTCCACGAGCTTCACTCCTATGTATGGGCATATAACGACGAGATGAAGGCTCTGGGAATTCCTGTTGAGGAGAATGTAAAGCTTGCAAATGCTACAAACCCCAACATTGAAACCCTGAGAAATTCCATACTCCCCACACAGCTGTGTCAGGTTAAAGCAAACACAGGCTACGGCACAGACTTTGGCGTGTTTGAGGTTGGCAGAGTTATCAAGGGACTTAAGGACAATGGACTTTGCAACGAGCAGAAGATGCTCAGCATCACACTCTTCAGCAAAACTAAGGATATGAAAACTTTGTACCTTGAGCTTCGCGATATTCTTGCAGTTGTTGCTAGCGACTTAAAGCATAAGACTCTCGGCTATGTAAAGGCAGAGCCCAAGCACGCATATGAGCACCCTGTAAACCTTAACACTATTCTCATTGACGGCGAGGAAATCGGTACAATCGGTATTCTCCACCCTGTTGTTTCCAGAAATATCGACAAGAAAGCAAACATTGTATTTGCAGAGATTGATATGGCTGCATTCACCGAGGCTGAGGTTGCTCCCATCCTTTATGACGAGCCCTCCAAGTTCCCCTCTATGACCTACGATATCAGCGTAGAGATTCCTGCAGAGGTACTCTTTGAAAACCTTGAGAAGTGCTGGGTAAATGAAGGCAAGGGTCTCCTTAAGGGCACACGTATTGTAGACACCTACGATACAGATGAGTTCCACTCTATCACTGTTCGTTTTGAGTTCTCATCAAACGAAAGAACACTCTCAAGTGCTGAGATTCAGGAGATTATGGACAAGGTTATCGCAAATCTATCCGAAATCAATGTCACCCTGAGAGGTTAATAAATTATATATTCGTTTTCTCAAAGGACTTCCTTTTCACAAGGGAGTCCTTGCTATTTGCAACAAAACTGTTATATATTTAGGCTTGAATTCTATGAAAATATATTGTATAATTAACGTGGTATCAGATTTCACGAGGAACTGACAAACCAATATCCTATAATATTATTATAAATTGGAGGTGTTTCGGATGTTGGATAAAACTATGGTATTCTCCCTTGGCGGTGACAGGGATGATGAAATGAAGCGTGCTCTGATGATTGTATATGACGCACTGAAGAAAAAGGGCTACAACCCCATCAACCAGATTGTTGGCTACATTCTCTCTGAGGACCCTACCTACATCACCACCTACAACAACGCCCGGAATATCATTTCTAAAATTGACAGAGACGACCTGCTGGAGGCTCTTGTCAAGTCATACATCAAGAGTTAACGGAGGAATACACTTTGGCTAATAAAGAATTTTTCACCTACAAGGGCAAACCCCTTGTGCGTTGCGGTGATGAACTGTACTACGGCTCAATGGCAGACAGATTTGTTATCCGTATGCAGATCAAATCAAAAAAGGAAGTAAATGGTCTGCAGGTTGCAGATAAGGTTGCAATCCAGCTTCTGTGCACAGACCCTGACTTAAGCCCCAGAAAGCAAATTGTAAAGGTTTCTGAAAAGTCAGGTCTGTTCCTTGCAATGGACATTGCAGACATCTGGCTGCAGCGTGCACTCTCTGCTGAAGCTTAATTAAAACAAAACATCAAACACAACAGCCGTGGCGGTAAATGCCACGGCTGTTTTTTGTTATCTTCATTTTATATTAATCGTAGTAAACAAAGCTCTCATCTATCATAAGTTTGCTGACATCTCCCGCTTCAGATTTATCCACAATAATAAACTTCTCATAAACACCGATATCACAGGTAACCATAGAGCCGGGTTTCGGATGATTCTCCTGACTATTTATATAAATGACATCGTTTTCTACATACACAGAATTTACTTGATAGGTAATCATACCTGTTGAATACCATCTGTAAAGATAAACCATACTCTTTGTCTCAAAGAACTCTTCATTATATACATCACTTGACTGCAAGAAGAATGAGTTATATTCTGAAGCAGTAGTAATTAATTTATTATAAGAATGCTTATTTGAATCGTACCCCATATACATAATATCTTTCTCTGTAAAGCTCACGGATTTTGCACCTTCAGGCACAGGACAGAAAACAACTTCATCGTCATACCTGTTTGAATACTCAAGTCCTGCAAGATATTTCTGTATATCTGTCGCATCGTTTATGTTTACCTGAAAATCTCCGTTAAAATCTGCGTAGTAGTATTTAGTAACATAGGGGTTAAGTTGATAATAATCTTTCTCATAGCCTTCAAACTCAGCCAGAAGCTTCTGAATGTAGGTAGCGTCCTTGATATTGATGTCTCCATCCTTGTCAGCATCACCAATTCGTCTTGCTATATCTGTTTCAGTAAAGATACACTCAAAGTCTTCAATCTGACGGCTGTGTGCCTGCTCAAGAGTGAGCACTTCTCTTGTCTCAGGGATAACAACAAAGTACCCCAGAACAAAAGCAGGGTTATATCCGTACCATGCGTCATTTGTTATAATGTAATCTCCTATCTGTATGCCGAATTCAGGCTCACAATTACTGCGAAAATCAATATCTACCAATACATAATCGGGAGTAGCACCCTCAACCAAGCAGTGGGAATACACAACAGTATACTCAACCTCATCATAGGTTGAATCAAAAAGTTTTACATCATCACGGCGAGCTGTGATATACTCCGCAATAATACCTCTGAGCACTGCCTCGTCATAAGTCGCACAGATAATATCCTGCATATAAATTTCTTCAGAGCTTGCCTGTGAGGAAAAAGCACATAAAGAGCAAAGTAAAACAAGCACCAACACTGCAGATAATATTTTTTTCATATTCATTCTCCTTTCAATATAATAATATTATTTAGTCTTTCATTAATTAGACGGAGAAAAAAGCAAAACCTCACACATAAAATTTAAAATTTTACAGAAAAACCGCCTGACGAAAATGAGGCGGTTTAACTACTTTATATTACTGCTTTTCAAGATAAGCTTTGATCGCCCCAAGGGTGGTGTCACTGATGACATGCTCCATACGGCAGGCGTCAGAGGATGCTGTTTCCTCGTCTACGCCAAGGCTTGTAAGAAACTCTGTGAGCACTCTGTGGCGGTGGTAGATTTTCTCTGCCACTTCCCTGCCGATGTCTGTAAGGCGAAGAAAGCCTCCTTCGTCCATTGTAATATATCCGCCGTCACGGAGAAGCTTCACCGCCCTGCTGACCGATGGCTTTGAGTAATTGCGGTACTCTGCTACGTCCAGAGAGCGGACAGTATTCATTTTATTTGAAAGTATTAAAATGGCCTCAAGATACATCTCGCCTGATTCCTGCAGATTCATATCTTTGACCTCCTTATATATGCAACGTTTACCTTAATTATCATATCATATTTCCTCGTGTTTTTCAAGTACAGAGCATAATCACGCAGATGAATTCATAAGAGTTTTTAGGTGTATTGTTTATATTTTTTCTTGGCCATTTTAAGGCATATTGCGTAAATTGACGAAATTCTTTTTACTTTGTAAAAAAGTGAAGATTAAACCTTGACATATTGTGGAAAATCGGTTATCATATCATACAGTTAGCAAGGGCTAACTGATTTATTTACACACCGGTTAGCTAAGGCTAATTGCATAAAATTAAATTTAATACAACAGGCAGACCGCTTTTGTTCACCTTACATACTGCGGAGTCTGTCGGGAGGATAATATGAATACACTGAAAAATGCAAAAATCGGCGCCACTGTCAGGGTTGCAAAGGTACACGGCGAGGGTGCCATAAGACGCAGAATTATGGATATGGGTATCACCAAGGGTGTTGAGATTTATATCCGCAAGGTGGCTCCTCTGGGTGATCCTATTGAGGTTATGGTCAGGGGCTACGAGCTCTCTCTGCGTAAAGCTGACGCAGACATGATTGAGATTGAGTAATCAGCACAGCTTAATTACATATAGGGGGAAACCCCTGTTTTTTTGGATGTCGGTTAGCATTTGCTAATCAAGAAAGTGAGGAAACAAAATGAGTATTACAATTGCTCTTGCGGGTAATCCCAACTCAGGCAAGACCACACTGTTTAATGCTCTCACAGGCTCTAACCAGTACGTGGGTAACTGGCCGGGAGTTACAGTTGAGAAAAAGGAAGGTAAGCTGAAGAAAAACAGTGATGTTATCATCACTGATCTTCCCGGTATATACTCTCTCTCCCCTTATACACTGGAGGAGGTTGTTGCCAGAAACTACCTTATTGGTGAGCGTCCCGACGCAATTCTCAACATTGTTGACGGTACAAACCTTGAGCGTAACCTTTATCTGACAACTCAGCTTATGGAGCTGGGCATTCCCGTTGTTGTTGCCATCAATATGATGGACATTGTCAGAAAAAACGGGGATATTATCGACACTGAAATCCTTGGCAAGCGTCTGGGCTGTAAGGTTGTAGAAATATCTGCTCTCAAGGGTGACAGCATTGATATTGCGGCGGATATCGCTATCGAAGCCGCAAGCAAAGGCTCTGTTATGCCCCGTCATATTTTCTCAGGTGTAGTTGAGCATGCACTGGCACACATAGAAGAAGCTGCAATACACCATATGCCTGAGAACCAGCAGAGATGGTACTCTGTAAAAATCTTCGAGCGTGACGAGAGAGTCCTTGAATCTCTTGACCTTGGAGAAAATGTAATAAAACATATGGAATCCGATATTGCTGCTGTAGAGGATATTATGGATGATGACGCAGAAAGCATCATCACCAATGAGCGTTACAACTATATAGTCAGCATTATGCAGGTTTGCTACAAGAAAAAGCACAAGAACAGATTAACTGTTTCTGACAGAATCGATAGGGTTGTAACCAACAGATTTCTTGCTTTGCCTATATTCGCTGTTATTATGTTCCTTGTTTACTACCTTGCTATCGGCTCTATCGGCAACTGGACAGTTGGGTTTATGAACGATACCCTGTTCGGTGAATGGATTATCCCCGCTGTAAACTCTCTGCTTGAGACTCTGAACTGCCCCCAGTGGCTCGTAGGGCTTGTATCTGATGGTATAGTAAGCGGTGTTGGTGCAGTGCTTGGCTTTGTACCCCAGATGTTCATACTCTTCCTGCTTCTTTCACTTTTAGAGGATTGCGGATATATGTCCCGAATAGCATTCATTATGGATAAGCTTTTCCGCAAGTTCGGACTATCGGGTAAAAGCTTCATTCCTCTCCTTGTAGGTGTAGGCTGCGGTGTTCCCGGAGTTATGGCGTCCCGTACAATTGAGAACGAAAGAGACCGCAGAATGACAATTATGACAACCTGCTTTATCCCCTGCGGTGCAAAGATGCCCATAATCGGTCTGTTTGCTGGTGCACTCTTCGGCGGAAGCGGACTTGTGGCTGTATCTGCATACTTCATAGGAATTGCTTCTGTCATTGTTTCAGGTATTATACTCAAGAAAACCAAGATTTTTGCAGGCGACCCTGCACCCTTTGTAATGGAGCTACCTGCTTACCACGCACCTGTTCCCCGTAATATTTTCAGAGCAACATGGGAAAGAGGCTGGTCCTTCATTAAGAAAGCAGGTACAGTAATTCTTCTTTCCACTGTTGCGCTGTGGTTCCTGCAGGGCTTTGGTTTTACAAACGGACACTTTGGAATGGTAGCAGATAACAACAACTCTCTGCTGGCTACCATAGGCAACCTCATTGCATTTATCTTTGTTCCTCTGGGCTTTGGCAACTGGCAGTCCGCTGTCGCAACTATCACAGGACTTATGGCTAAGGAAGGTGTTGTATCTACCTTTGGCGTTTTACTTGATGTTGCAGGCGAGGCCACAGAAACATCTTCTGCGCTTCATATGGCAGTATCCCAGCACTTCGGCTCAAATGGTGTTGTTGCCTACAGCTTTATGGCATTCAACCTGCTGTGTGCTCCCTGCTTTGCGGCTATGGGTGCTATCAAAAGAGAAATGAACAGTGCAGGCTGGACATTCTTTGCTATCGGCTATATGACAGTCTTTGCTTATGCAGTGTCCCTGATGATTTATCAGTTCGGCTCATGGTTTACAGGTGGCGGTAATATTATCGGTACAGTAATTGCTTCTGTTATTCTTATCTTCATAATATATATGCTATTTAGACCCTACAAGGAGTCCACACGACTCACAAAGAAACTTAAGTAAAATAAGGAGTGAGCAATATGCTTGAATGGCTCAGTGCAAATATCGGAACAATTGCAGTATGTGCTGTACTTGTTGCAGTTATTACAGCAATAATTATTTACCTCATCAACAACAAGAAAAAGGGTAAAAATTCCTGCAATTGCGGTGGCGGTTGCTCTGGCTGTGCTATGAAAGACGCCTGTCATCCACAGCAGGATAACATTACTGATAACAAGTGATTTTCCTTTCTATATATTCATAAAGCACACCTCTGAAGTCCGCTGTACAAAATGCATCGGACTTCGCTTTTTATTATATTTATCTCTTAATACTGGACTAAAAAATGAAACTGTGGTATTATTAAATAAATATCCGAATTTTTCATCAGCTTAAGGCTATAGGGAGGAAACACAATGAAAAAAACATCTCGTATTCTTGCAACTATTACAGCTTTACTTATTGTCTGCACAATGCTTTTTACAATGACAGGTTGCAATAATCAGACAAACAGTAATTCTAAAAATGACCCGACACAGATATATGATAAAAACGGAAATCCTGTTCAGATGCCTACTGATAACGACGAGGAAGGCTGGTTCTCTGTTGAGGTTGTAAATCAGTACAGCGTTGCATCCTTTACTCAGCCTGAGGGCACAACGGTAGTGTCCAAGCCTGAGCCTAATTCACTGTACCTTACAGGAAACCAGAACACCTTCAGAGATACAGTTACATATGCTTTTGAGGCAATCAACTCAAGCAACAGCGCTGTATACCTGCCTGTTCTTGGTATCGGTGAGGACTCTGTTGCCGAGGTAACAGAGCTTGACCGTATTACTCACATTGACACGGATACACTCTATCCCAAGGGCGATGTACTGACAGTAAATCTGATTTACAAATCAGGACATAAAATATACGAATGTACTATATCTCTTGAGAACAATAACGAGCAGGTATATATCTCATTTGCAGACAGAACCGAGCTGTATGCTTCTCTTGTATAAAAAAATAATCCCTGCACGAAAAGAGGCATTATATGGCAGTTAAGAAAACCACAAAAAGCACTCAGCCCCGACTGAGATTTACTGTGCGTCACGCACTGACAGATATTTATGTAATACTCCTGTTCACATTTTTTCCCCTTTTTCTCTCAAACTACTATGCCGCCGCAAGACGTGATAAGTTCTGGTCATTCCTGATTATCACCGCTGTGCTGGGCATTGCTGTGGGTATTATATCCCTTGTAAATCTGTTTACAAAAAACAACGAATACAACAGAAAGCTCAACACATACCGTGACCCCTTTATACTCAGCATTACAGATATAGGCTTCTTTGCCTTTGCAGGTACTGCACTTATCTCTATGCTTACAAGCGGTCGGATTGCCCACTGCTTTGTGGGACTATCCTCTGGCGCCAGCAACGGACGAAATATGGGATTTCTCACCATATTTCTTTTGCTTGTTGCATATATGATGATATCCCGTTTTTACTTCAACAAAAGGGTTGTTTACTACTGCATCTTCGGCGGTATTACAATTGTGAGCCTGCTTGCAGTTGCCAACTACTACTATATGGACCCTCTGGGACTTTTTAGTGCTTATGAAGGCTCCTCAAGCTACGACACAGTAATCAATGACTTCACATCTACTATAGGCAACAAGAACTACCTGTCCGCCCTTATCTGTGTAGCACTGCCCTTCTCCTTCGGTATGGCGATTGCTACCGAGGACAAAATTATGCGTATTATTGCATATATAAGCACAGCAATACAGTTTATGGGACTTATCGTTGCTACCAGTGACGGCGGATTCCTGGGCTCATTTGCTGCATTTGCAGTTATGGCAGTTGTAGTAAGCAGAAGCCGCAAGCGTCTTATGAGATACTGCGCAGGTATTGCTGCTATGATGCTGGGTGCAAAGATACTGTGGCTCTTTGACCTGATTATGAAAGGCAATTCCAAAGGATACACAAGCTTCTCTGACTTCTTCTTAAACAGCAATGTGATATTTGTTATTCTTGTTGTTTTTGCAGGTCTTGCAGCTCTGATTTTCTATGACATCAAGAGAAACAATAACGAGTCTGATGCACTTCACAAAGGTGTATTCTATGGCATTCTCGCCGTTGTCTGCCTTGCTGTGATAGCTTTTGCAGGACTTATGATTTACTTTACCTTTATTGATAAAGAAACCACACTTACAGGTATGCTGAGATTCTTCAGATTCAACGAATACTGGGGTACTCACAGAGGCTACTTCTGGATTAATTCCTTTGAGGTTTACGGCAATATGAACTTCTGGCAGAAGCTCTTCGGCGCAGGCCCTGAGACCTTCTACTTTATGTTCAAGCCCTACTTCTCTGAAATGAGCAAGCTCTTCAACGAAGGCTCCTCAAATGCT
>JAZSLX010000040.1:0-26759 GCA_045535605.1 Ruminococcus sp. | reverse complement strand
TGGATATTGATGCCGTTCTTTGCAGAAATTTCGGGGGCATCCTGTGCAGGAATACCGATGATATCCTCAATCTCGTTTTTAATGCGTGCAGGGTCGGCACTTAAAAGGTCGATTTTATTTACAACGGGAACGATTTCAAGACCTGAGTCAACAGCCAAGTAGGTGTTAGCAAGGGTCTGTGCCTTGATACCCTGAGTTGCGTCAACAACAAGTACTGCACCCTCGCAAGCGGCAAGGCTGCGGGAAACCTCGTAGTTAAAGTCTACATGGCCGGGGGTGTCGATAAGGTTGAAGATGTACTCCTCACCGTCATCTGCCTTGTATTTAAGCGTTACGGCACGAGCCTTGATGGTAATACCGCGCTCCTTCTCAAGCTCCATATCGTCCAGAATCTGGTCCTGCATCTGACGCTGTGTAACTGAGCTTGTCTCCTCAAGAATACGGTCAGCCAGTGTGGACTTGCCGTGGTCAATATGAGCAATAATGCTGAAATTTCTAATTTTACTCTGATCGAATGCCAAGAGTACCACCTCGAAACATAAAAATACATAGTAATTATAGCATAATGTTATTTCTCTGACAATAAGCAAAGCTGATTATTTAAGGTTAAAATTGGCAAAAATATCTCTGAGGTGATTATTGTGTCAACACTTTGGGAGAATATAGAGTTTGAAAAAAGAGACAGGCTTTACGGAGAGGATAAAGCGGACTGCACTGTTATAGGTGCAGGAATGGCAGGATTGCTTACTGCCTATGAGCTACAGAAACGGGGTTTTTCTGTGGTGGTTCTTGAAGCAGGCAGAGTGGCATCAGGCGCAACCGCAAGGACTACTGCAAAAATCACTGCTCAGCATGGACTATGCTACGATAAGCTAATAAGTAAACACGGGCTGACTATTGCTAAACTTTACTTTGAGAGCAACACAAGAGGAATTGATAAATATGAAAAGCTCATAAGAGAGCTGAATGTTGATTGTGATTTTAAGCGGGTGCCTGCCTATATCTACGGCATAAACAGAGATTATGAAATTCAGAAGGAAGCAGAATCGGCGGACAAGGTCGGTGCAATGTACAGGTATACAAAGAGCACAACCCTGCCGTTTTCGGTGAAAGGTGCTCTGAAGTTTGAAAATCAGGCACAGTTTCATCCTTTGAATTTTGCAAAGGCTTTGACTCAAAATCTGCAAATATATGAAAATACTCCTGTAATTGACATAGAGGATGGCAAGGTGACAACTATGCAAGGGCAGGTACAGACTCACTATATCGTGAACACCACCCATTACCCCATAATAAATATTCCGGGACTTTACTTTATGCGTCAGCATCAGGAGCGGTCATACTGTGTAGGTGTGAAAACAGACAAACGTCTTGACGGCTTTTACTTAGGAATTGATGATGATAAAAGCTTCAGAAATTACGATGAGGGTATTATTATCGGCGGAGAAAGCCACCGAACAGGTGAAAATAAAAATGGAGGTTGCCTGTGCAGACTAAGGGATTTTGCAGAGAAGTGCTACCCTGAGGGAGAAGTTGTGAGAGAATGGTCAAATCAGGATGCAATGACTCACGACGGTCTGCCTTTTATAGGAAAATACAGCTTCTTTGCGCCCAGAATGTTTGTGGCTACAGGCTTTAATAAATGGGGAATGAGTCTGTCGGCTGTTGCAAGTGAGGTTATAGCAGACCTTATCTGCGGAAAAAAGAACGAATATGAAAAGCTGTATACTCCCCACAGGGTCAAGCTGAGAGCAGCGTTTTCATCCTTTGCAGTTGATGTGGGGTATTCGGTGAAAGGTCTTGCCTCAGGACTTGTAAGCAGTAAAGAAAAACGCTGTACCCACCTTGGGTGCAGACTTAAGGAGAATAAGGACGAGGGCACACTGGAGTGTCCCTGTCACGGGTCCCAGTATGATAGTAACGGACAGGTTGTGTTTTCTCCTGCAAACAAGGATATAAGCAAGGAGTAATTGTCCTCTTTGCTTGTAAAAGCTCTGTTTTTGTGATATAAAATAAGAAGATAATTTTTTAAAAGAGGCGATGTTATGAAAACAAAAGCAGAGATTGCAAAAGAACTTTTTTTACAGGGATATAACTGCTCACAGGCGGTTTTCGGTGCATTCTGTGAGGATTTCGGAATAAACAAAGAAATGGGACTTACACTTTCCTCAGGCTTTGGCGGAGGAATGGCAAGACGCCGTGAGGTCTGCGGAGCAGTAAGCGGTGCGGTTATGGTGCTGTCTCTTATTCATGGCTACAGCGATGCTGAGAATGCAGAGGAAAAAAAGCATCTTTATGAGGAAATCAGAAAGGTGCTTTGTGATTTTGAAGAAGAAACAGGCAGCATAATCTGCCGTGAGCTTTTGTCTCTTGAGGAAAAGGTGTCTGTACCTACCCCTGAGGCTCGGACTCAGGAATATTACAAAATACGTCCCTGTGCAGAGCTTGTATATGTTGCGGCACAGTGCGTAGAAAATCACATTACATCCCTTGGCTGATAAGTTTTGTGATTTTTAAGAAAACTCACTCATACTCTGTATTAAAATTTATACGGAGATGGTGTTGTGAGTAAAAATATTATTAATCCCTTGTACCCTTATTCCTATGGCAGAATGTGGTATGCAGTAAAAAGGCTTCGGGAAAAATACAGGGGGATAATTAATATGGTCTGTATGGCTCGGAGCACTCAGGGCAGGTGTATCCCTGTGTTGAGTTTAGGGTGCGGCAGCAGGAAAATCCTCGGTGTAGCTGCGATTCACGGCAGAGAATATGTGAGTATTGGCTACATACTTCTGTGCCTTGAGGAATACGCCGAAGCTTTTTGCAGTGATGAAAAGTATTGGGGATTTGATGTGAGGAAAATCCTCAGGGACTTTACCTTTCATATAGCACCTGTGGCAAATCCCGATTCTGTGGAGATTGCTTTGGGCAGAGCTAAACCCTCTGTACAGGTGCAGGACTTCAGCTCTTATTTTTACAAAAACAACGCAAACAATGTTAATATAAACGCAAACTTTCCTTTTGATTGGAAGTTTGTCCCCCGATATCGTCAGGGAGGAAGCAGTGCAGGCAGTGAGACGGAGACAAGATTTCTGATGAATATTTGTGAAAAGCACAAATATGAAAAAATGCTCTCCTTTCATTCAAGGGGGGACTGCCTTTACTGGCGGGATGAGGGCAACGGAGAGATTCAAAAGGACAGAGCGGTTGCAGAAAGATTAAGCAAAGTATGCGGTTTTTCCCTTTGCAATCCTACAACGGATAAGAGTGACTATTCTGGGGGATTTGAAAACTGGTTTCGGTATAATTTCAGAAAACCCGGGATTTGCGTGGAGCTTGTAAAGGGCGATAATGCTCCTTTTGATGTTTGTTGCAGTGATTTTTATAACCTTACAAGATGGGAGCAGACAAGATGTGCTCTGTTGTCAATTTGTGATATTTAAAAATTTACAAAATGTTCTTATAAGCACACAAAGCTGTCACATTGACAGGTTATCTTATAATCAGAAAAACAAAGAAATAAAAAATTTTTCAAGGATGTTCGGAGGTGCAAGCGGTGGCAAAGCTCCTAATAGTTGATGATGAATTCAGAATCAGAGAGATTATAAAAAAATATGCAGAATTTGAGGGCCACACCTGTGCTGAGGCAAAGGACGGTATGGACGCCATAGAAAAGGCGGCCAAGGACGAGTTTGACTTGATAATTATGGATGTTATGATGCCTGAGCTTGACGGCTTTTCTGCCTGCAGAGAGATAAGAAAGCACAGCACAACACCTATTATCATTCTATCTGCCAGAGGCGAGGAGTACGACAGAATCCACGGCTTCGAGCTGGGCATAGATGATTATGTTGTAAAGCCCTTTTCGCCCAAGGAGCTGATGATGAGAGTTTCTGCTGTTATCAAACGTTCAAAGGGCAATCCTCAGGAAAAGGACATTTTCACATACGAGGGACTTTGTGTGGATTTCAGCGGACGTATTGTTACCATTGACGGAGAGCGTGTTGATATGACCCCAAAGGAATATGACTTGTTCTTCTATATGGTGAAGAATAAGGGTATAGCTTTAACTCGTGAGAAACTTATAAGCAAGGTGTGGGGTTATGATTTCTTCGGTGATGACCGTACTCTTGATACACACATAAAGCTTCTGAGAAAAAGTCTTCGCAGATACAGCACACTTATTGTCACCCTGAGAGGAGTTGGCTATCGCTTTGAAGCAGAATAACCACTCGGTAACAGTTAATGCAAAAGAAAAAAAGAGCAGAAAAGGCTGGTCGAAGCTTTCACTTAAAGTGAAGCTTATCGGCTTTTTTCTGCTTTTTGCTTTTCTACTCTTAGTTTTCCTCTGGCTGTTTCAGATAGTTTTTTTGGACGATTTCTACAGAATGATAAAAACCTCTCAGATTGAAAGCAGTACAGATTATATCAGCGAAAATATAGAGGATCCGAATGCAGAGGAGCTGATAGAAAGCATACATACAGGCAACGGAATGTCTGTGGCTGTGTATGATACCTCTACAGAGTTTTTTACAAGAGTTTATGAGAGCACTTCTGACAGAGATATAGGGCTTGATATTTTTCCGCACCAGGTATATGTATACTACAATCAGGCGCTCTCAGCAGGAGGAAAAATAACTCATGAAACCGAAGGCTATTCAGCCGCTATGTTTATTCTTGACGGAGATTTTCCAAAAATGGACAGGGAAACCTCAAAGATTCTTTTGTGTGCACAGATAGTGCGCACACAAAGCTCAGAATATCTTGTAGTGCTGAAAACCCGTATGACACCTGTTACCAGTACGGTTGACACCCTGAGAATTCAGCTTATTATCATAACTGCGCTGCTTGTGGTGTTTGCTGTTGTTTTTGCCATTGCTGTTGCCTCAAGAATCTCAAAGCCCATAGCAAAAACCAACGAGGGTGCCAAGAAGCTTGCACGTCAGAATTATGATGTGTATTTTGATGCTGACGGCTGTAAGGAAATATGCGAGCTCAGCGAAACCCTGAATATAGCGGCGGCAGAGCTTTCTACAGTGGACAGGCTCAGGCGTGAGCTTATTGGAAATATATCTCACGATTTACGCACACCCCTTACAATGATAAGCGGATATGCGGAGGTAATGCGTGATATCCCGGGGGAAAATACACCCGAAAACCTGCAGGTGGTTATTGACGAAAGCAACAGGCTTTCTGAGCTTGTGTCGGATTTGCTTGACCTTTCTAAGCTGGAGACTCAGACGGTGCCTCTCAGTATGGAGGAATTCTGCCTGACAGATTGTATCAGAGGAATTTTCACCCGATATGCAAAGCTTATTTCTCAGGAGGGCTATGTCCTCAGATTTGAAAGCGACTGCGATGTAATGGTAAAGGGTGACGAGCTGAGGCTTACACAGGTTGTGTATAACCTTATAAACAATGCCATCAACTATGCTGGTGAGGACAAGACGGTTATTGTTCGCCAGATTGTAACTGAAGGCAAGGTTAAAATTGAGGTTGAGGACAGAGGACCCGGTATAAGTCAGGAGGATATGAAGTACATCTGGGACAGATACTATCGTGTTGACAAGGAGCACCGCAGTGCGGTTATCGGCTCAGGTCTCGGACTTTCTATTGTTAAGAATGTACTTCTGCTCCATAAAGCACACTTTGGTGTAAAGAGCAGACTTAGTGAGGGCAGTGTATTCTGGTTTGAGTTAGAAGAAAGTAAAACCACCGTTGAGTAAGATAAACTCAACGGTGGTTTCTTTATTCAAGTGTTCTTTTGTAAAGTTCGGTATAGGTGAGTCTGCCGTTTATGCGCTCAGATCTCATAAGGGAGATTTCTTTGATTTGCACCTCTCTTGTGCTTAGCACCTTGTTCATTATACCTTTGTCAAACTGAAGTGTAGGCTCAAGCTGTCGTGCCAGTGTGATGTGGGGTTTAAAGGGCTTGGTGTCAATTCGGATACCCTTTGCAGTGAGGTTTTCTCTGACCTTTTCAGCCAGGGTCAGAAGCTCGGGACAAGGCTTTGTTTTTGCAAAGCATATGTTGCCGTTTCCGAATTCCCCATAACCCTGAAGAATGAGATTAAAAGGCTTGAAATTCACATTGCTCAGGGCATTGATTGCGTTTTTTGCAGAGGGGACTTCACCGATAAAAGCAAGGGTCAGGTGCAGGTTTTCTCTGCGGGAGATGTTAGCGCTCAGGCTGTTTTCTCTCAGAGTTTCTGCGCCCTTGTACAGATGCTCTACTGTGTCTTTATCAAAATTTACTGCTACAAAAAGCCGCATAATATCAATCCTTTTTTATGGTGCTGAAGTGCTTTTCTGCAACTCTCACAGCACCCATTGCATCCTTTGCGTAGTAGTCAGCACTTATCATATCCGCATATTCCTGACTGAGGACAGCACCGCCTACAGCAACCCGTGCAAAGGGGCATTCTGCCCTCAGAAGCTTGATTGTACTCTCCATGGAGGGGACGGTGGTGGTCATCAACGCAGAAAGTGCCACAAGGGTTACTTGTTCTTTCTTTACTGTTTCAAGAATGAGCTCCTCGGGCACATCCTTGCCCAGGTCAATCACCCTGTATCCGTAGTTCTGAAGCAGGATTTTTACTATATTCTTGCCGATATCGTGGATATCTCCCTTAACAGTGGCAACGATTACTTTTTCGCCTTTTTCAGAGGACTCGCCCTGAGAGACAAGGGCTTCTTTTACATAGCCTGCGGCTACCTGTGCCGCTTCGGCACTCATAAGAAGCTGAGGCAGATATACTCTTCCTGCTTCAAATCCTGCACCCACTGTGTCAAGGGCAGGGATAATGTGCTCATTTACAATCTCAAGAGGAGAAACTGTATTCAGCAATTCTCTTGTAAGGTTTGCAGTTTCCTCACAAAACCCTGAGATGATGGCACCTTTCAGGTCAAGGTTGCCTGTGGTTTCAGGCATGGTTTCCTGAACGTCCTCCATAGACATAACTTGTGTAATTATGCTGTCCGCAAAGGAATCAACTTCATTTCGGATTTCATCACCTGCACAGCCTGTGAAATCACGTACAGCCTGCATCATTCTATCTGAATGAGGATTTATAATAGCTGATGAAAGTCCGCAACGAAGTGCAAGAGCGAAGAAAGCGGAGTTTACATAATCTCTGTGAGGCAGACCAAAGGAGATGTTAGAAACACCAAGCACAGTTTTAACACCCATTTCACTGATAGCTTTTATTGCTTCAAGTGTAACCTTTGCGGCGTTTTTGTCGGCACTTATTGCCATAGTCAGGGTGTCAACAACTATGTTTTTTCTGTCTATACCGTAACTTTCTGCAGTATCGATTATTCTTTTTGCAATTTCCACTCTGCCCTGAGCGGTTTCGGGAATTCCCTTTTCGTCAAGGGTAAGGGCGACTATAACTCCGCCGTATTTTTTTGCTAAGGGGAATACGGCCTCCATGGATTCTTTCTTTCCGTTTACGGAGTTTATCATAGGCTTGCCGTTGTAGATTCTCAGGGCGTTTTCAAGTGCTACAGGGTCGGAGGTGTCTATCTGCAAGGGTGTGTCGCTGACACTCTGCAGTGCCTCAATTACCTGCTTCATAACCTGAGCTTCGTCAATTTCAGGCAAACCGCAGTTTACATCAAGTATCTGTGCACCTGCCTGCTGCTGTGCTACTCCTTCACGGAGGATAAAGGCAAGGTCGCCTTCTCTCAGAGCTTCTTTTACTTTCTTTTTTCCTGTGGGGTTAATGCGTTCGCCGATTATAACAGGTGTCTCAGCAAGCTCCACAGCGTGGGTATATGAAGAAACAAGACAGTGGTTTTTCTTTGTGGTTTCCACAGGCTTTGTGTTCTCAAGAGCGTCCACCACAGCCTTAATATATTCGGGGGATGTTCCGCAACAACCACCTAAAATTTTGGCGCCAATCTGAGCAGAACGTATCATTTCCTTTGCAAATTCCTCTGGGGTCACATCGTAAACTATCCTGCCGTTTTCGCTTCTGGGCAGTCCTGCGTTGGGGCTTATCATAAGGGGAGTTGAGCTGTACTGTGAGAAAGTTCTGAGAATCTCATTCATCTTGTGAGGGCCCAATGAGCAGTTCATACCCAGCGCATCTACAGAAAGACCCTCAAGCAGAGCAATCATAGACACTGCGTCTGCGCCTGTCATAAGCTTTTCTTTTTCGTCATAAACATTGGTGACAAATATGGGAAGGTCTGAGTTTTCCTTAGCCGCAAGGACTGCCGCCTTGGTTTCATAGGCATCGTTCATAGTTTCTATGAGGATAAGGTCGGCTCTGTCTTTGCCAAGGTTTACTATCTGTGCAAAGGCACTTACTGCTTCCTCAAAGGGCAAATCACCAAAGGGCTTGAGGATTTTACCCAGAGGGCCTATATCCAGTGCGATGTAGCGTTTTTTGCCACCTGCTTTCTTAACTGCTTTTTCTGCACAGGTAAAAGCGGCGGACACTACAGCCTCCAGCTCCTCCACTGAAAACTTCAGGGGATTTGCACCGAAGGTGTTGGTGGAGATTACATCACAGCCTGCCTGAAGATAAGACAAGTGGATTTCCTCGATGGTTTCGGGATTTGTTATATTAAGACGTTCAGGGAGTTCTCCAGTTTTTAAGTTTCTTTTCTGAAGCTCGGTGCCCATAGCACCGTCAAAAAACACAAGAGAGCTCTTAAGTTTTTCACGAATGTTCATAATTTTATTTTTCCTTTTTCTTAACAATTGCGGTGACGGATTTGGTGGGAGTTAAAAGATAGGAGTCGGTCATTGAAAGACCTATATTAAGATTTGCGTTTAAGTGCGCAAGAATATCCTTTTGCATTTCAAGGGGTAAATCCCCGTAACCGGGAGAAAACCGCTCCTGTTCGTTTGTGCCGAAGATTTCTCTGCATATATAGTCGCAGAAAGCCTCAATAGCGGCAGTGGCACAGCCGTCGATGATTACTGCACGGCTTGGCTTTATGGGAGAGTAACGGGATATAAGTCTGTCGGCGCCTATTCCCACAGTGGCACAGAAGATATATGCTGTGCAATCTCCTCCTAAAAAAGTTTTAAGGGACTTGCTATCATATTTACAGAATCCGAAGTCTGCAGTGTTGCCTGTGAATTTAACAGGCACTTCTGCACAAACTGCACGGGGAGTTATATATCCGCACAGCTCATCACAGGCTTCACGGCATAAACTGCAGAGCTTTTCGTCCTCGCTCTGTCTGCACCCTGAGTATCGGATAATATCCTTTGTTGGAACACAGAGCTTTTCTGCTTCAAGAGATATAATATTAAGGTGTGGAGTCATAGCTTACCCCTTGATAATCTCAGAGAGATTTGCCTGGATTTTCTCTGCCACGTCGGGTTTGTTCATAGAATAAACATGGACATTCTTAACCCCTGAAGCATACAAATCAATAATCTGCTCGGTTGCATAGGCAATACCTGCCTGCTTCATAGCTTCAGGGTTATCACCGTAACGCTCTGCAATACGAATAAACCGCTTTGGGAGCACTGTGCCTGAAAGCTCACAGGAGCGGTAAATCTGCTTTGCATTGGTGATAGGCATAATACCTGCCACAACGGGGACAAAAATGCCCTTCTTGCGTAGCTTGTCTATGTAGGAATAGAGAATATCGTTGTTAAAAAACATCTGGGTTGTCAGGAATGAGCAACCTGCCTCCACCTTTTTGCCGATGTTGATGATATCAGCCTCAAGACTTTCGCTTTCAAGGTGTCCCTCAGGGTAGCAGGCACCGCCAATGCAGAAACCTCCCGCTTCAACAATTTCAGCAATAAGCTCTGAGGCATACTGATAGTCGTTGGCAAGCCTGCCTTCTTTGGGAATATCACCTCTAAGAGCCAAGATGTTTTCAATCCCTGCACTTTTAAGCTTTTCAAGCTGAGTATGAACTGTCTCTTTTGTGGAAGAAACACAGGTGAGATGTGCAAGGGTAGGTACCCCGTACTGCTTCTCAATATTTTCTGCAATTGATACTGTATACTGGCTTGTGCCGCCGCCGGCACCATAGGTGACACTCATATAGTCAGGCTTCAGTGCGGCAATTGAATGTGCGGCCTCCTCTACTTTTTCGTAAAGGTCGTGGGTTTTTGGAGGAAACACCTCAAAAGAAAGGGTAGGTTTATCCTTTGCAAAAAGCTCTGTCAGCTTCATTTACGTCACTCCTTTTAAGAGTATTATTACAAGAAACCCCGAACAAAGCCACAGGGATATGTTCGGGGTATAATAAGGTCTTTTATTCTTCCTCGGTCTCTTTGACAATTGCAAGGCCCAGAACGTCAAGGCTTTCCTTGTCAACAGGAGAAGGACACTGAGACATAAGCTCAGAAGCATTCTGTACCTTGGGGAAGGCTGTAACATCACGGAGAGACTCTGCACCGCAGAGAATCATTGTGATTCGGTCAAGACCGATACCCATTCCGCCGTGGGGAGGAGCACCGTACTTGTAAGCATCTACAAGGAAGCCGAACTTGAGAGCAATCTCCTCATCTGTCATCTTAAGTGCTCTGAACATTTTCTGCTGAAGCTCAGGGTTGGAGATACGGATTGAACCTGAAGAAAGCTCAACACCGTTGAGTGTAAGGTCGTATGCCTTTGCGATAACCTTAGAGGGGTCTGTGTCAAGGTACTCAAGACACTCTTCCTTAGGCATTGTAAAGGGATGGTGCATTGCAACCCACTCGCCTGACTCCTCGTCTTTTTCGAAGAAGGGGAAGTCTACAATCCACAGGAACTTGTATTCGTCGGGGATGATATTAAGTCTTTTTGCAACAACGCCTCTGAGAGCTCCCAAAACAGGCAGAGTTACAGAGTTCTTATCTGCTACGAAAAGCACAACGTCGCCCTTTTCTGCACCGAGTCTTGAAAGGATCGCTTCAAGCTCGCCCTCTGCCATAAACTTTGCGAAGGAGCAGGAGGGTGCGTCATCAACCCATCTTACAAAAGCAAGACCCTTTGCGCCGATACCGCGAACGTACTCGGTGAGCTTGTCTATCTCTTTGCGTGTGTAGGTAGAAGCAGCGTTCTTTGCAACAATTGCACGTACAGAGCCGCCTGCTTCAATAGCACCTGTGAACACGCCGAAACCGCAGTTTGCAACCATATCGGAGATGTTCTGAATCTCCATACCGTAGCGGATGTCGGGCTTGTCAGAGCCGAAACGCTCCATAGCCTCCTTGTAGCTCATACGCTCAAAGGGAGTCTGGAGGTCCTTGCCCAGTACGTCCTTGAAGATTCTCTTCATCAGACCTTCGTTAATCTCAAGGATATCCTCAACATCAACAAAGGAAAGTTCCATATCAATCTGTGTAAACTCAGGCTGACGATCAGCGCGCAGGTCCTCATCACGGAAGCACCTTGCAAGCTGAATGTAACGGTCAAAGCCTGAAAGCATAAGAAGCTGCTTGTAAATCTGAGGTGACTGGGGCAATGCATAGAAAGAGCCCTTGTGAATTCTTGAGGGGATGAGATAGTCACGTGCACCCTCAGGAGTGGACTTCATCATCATGGGAGTCTCAATCTCAACAAAGCCGTTCTCGTAGAAATAGTCACGTGCCGACTTGCAGATTTCACTTCTCATCATAATGTTTTTCTGCAGGGGTCTGCGGCGAAGGTCAAGATATCTGTAGCGGAGTCTCAGCTCCTCGTTGGTGTTAAGGTCATCAAGAATCTCAAAGGGAGTTGTCTCTGCCTTTGAGAGAAGTCTCAGGTCGCAAACGTCAATTTCGATGTTACCTGTGGGGATGTCGGGGTTTTTGGAGCTGCGCTCACGGACAGTACCCTTTGCACAAACTACGTATTCGCTGCGGAGAGTCTGTGCTTTCTCAAAAATTTCTCTGTCTGTAGTATCGTCAAAAGCAAGCTGAACAATACCTGTGCGGTCTCTCAGGTCCACAAAAACAAGCTGACCTAAATCACGCTGTTTCTGCACCCAACCGCAAACGGTAACTTCCTCGCCGATGTTTGCGTCTCTCAGGTCCCCGCAGTATGTGCTTCTTTTAAGTCCTGTCATAAAATCTGCCATAATATATCCTCCTTATAAAAGGTTGTTTTGTTTAATTAATATCTGATGCAAGGTCTGCTGAAAGAAGATTCTCAATGAAAACGTGGGAGTCAGATATAGAAACCTCTGTCTGTTCACCGCTTTCCATATTCTTGAGGATAGCTTTTCCGTTTTCAATCTCATTATCACCAAGCACCATGGAGAATTTTGCACCGATTTTGTTTGCATATTTCATCTGAGCCTTTAAGCCTCTGCCAACAATATCAAACTGTGCGCCCAGTCCTGTCTCTCGGACTGTTCTTACAAGCTCAAAGGCTTTAACCTGAGCCTTGTCACCTAAAGCAGCAATGTAAAGCATATCCTTCTCAGGTGTGGGAATCTCTACACCCTCTGCCTCCATTACCATCAGCAGTCGCTCAAGACCGATAGCAAAGCCTAAGGAAGGCAGGGGACTTCCGCCCAGTTCCTCAATGAGACCATTGTATCTGCCGCCACCGCAAACAGTGGATTGTGCGCCGATGCTGTCAGAGATAAACTCAAATACAGTGTTGGTGTAGTAGTCAAGACCGCGAACGATTGAGGGGTTTACAGTAAAGTCAATCTCTGCGGCAGTTAAGTATTCCTGTACCTTTCTGAAGTGATTGTGGCAATCTTCGCATAGGAAGTCTGTAATCTTTGGAGCATTTGCGGCAATCTCTTTGCATACAGGGCTTTTGCAGTCAAGAATTCTCATGGGGTTCTTCTCAAGTCTGGACATACAAGTACCGCACAGGGTATCTGTAAACTGTGCGAAGTATTCCTTAAGAGCCTGATGATAGTTCTTTCTGCACTCAGGACAGCCGATGGAGTTAATCTCCAGACGGACGTGGGGAAGCTGTAATCTTTCAAAAATTGAACTTGCAGCACAGATAAGCTCAGCGTCTGCAATAGGGTCATTCGCGCCGTAAACCTCCATACCGAACTGGTGGAACTCACGCTGACGTCCTGCCTGAGGCTTTTCGTAGCGATAGCAGGTGGTGAAATAGTGTGCCTTAATGGGAAGACCGTCATTGTAAAGGCCGTGCTCAAGCAGTGCTCTTGCGGCACCTGCTGTACCCTCGGGACGGAGAGTCAGGGATTCACCGCCCTTTGTCTCGAAGGTGTACATTTCCTTCTGAACAACGTCTGTGCCCTCACCAACACCTCGCTGAAAAAGCGCTGTCTGCTCAAAAACAGGAGTTCTAATCTCTGAGAAGCCGTAAACCCTTGCTTCGTCAGATAGGATTTTTTCTACAAATTGCCATTTATAACTGTCACGAGGAAGTATATCCTCTGTGCCTTTGATTTTCTTGGCAATAAGAGCCATCTCATATCACCCTTTCCAAATAAGTGAAAACAAATATTTATACATTATATATAGTATCACAATCGCCGTAGGTTTTCAATAAAAAGAATAAAGAATTGCTCAGATAAAAAGAATAAGCCCCCCTTGCGTAAAGGGAGGTGGCAGCTGTAAGGCTGACGGAGGGATTGACATACAAAGCAAGCATGCTTTGTATAATTACTTCAGGAAATTTTCTTTGATTTTTGTTCTTCTGAGGAGCTCTGTAAGGAGTGTACCTGCAACTATGCCTGCCACACCCTGCATAGAGTTTCCGAGCACAGAGGCGAAAGCGCCTGCTCCGTACTGAAGAATAACGGCTTCAAACAAAAGGTAGCCCAGCACCATCAGCATTTCTGCAAAAAGTGCACCCAAAGCGGTGAACAGGATAGAAAGATTCGGTTTTTTATCTGTGATTTTGCGGAAAATGTGGAGGACAAACCATACACACAATGCCATAAGGGCTTTGATAACAAAGGTTGCAGGTGCATATTGAGCATAGCCTGCAAATATATCTGCCAAAGCTGAGCCCAGACCTGCTGCCAGTGTGCCGTACACGGGACCTAACATCCATGCAGACAGTATAACCACTGCGTCGCCTAAATTAAGGAAGCCCCCTGTGGGAGTGGGAATCTGAATCACCATTGTTGCAACACAGCACAGAGAGGCAAAAAGTGCCGCAAGGACAGTTTTTACAAGAGCGTTTGATTTTCCTGTTTTCATGATTATACCTTCTTATTTGTGGAAACTTTTTTGTATTATACTACCACAGTTTTGAAATTTCAATGTTTCAGAGAAATTTTGCAAATTATGTCAAAGTAAGTGCAAGTTATTCCGATTTGTTGATTTTCTGTTTTTGTGACAAAACAAATGTTGTGAAGGAACAAAAAACAGACTTGCCTTATACATGGAAGTCGGTTTTTATGTAATAATTAATTATACATCGTAGGTTTTGTCAAGCTTTTTGAGCTCGTTGTAGGTATCGATTTCGATGATATCATCAAAGGAGCACTCTCTTACATGAACCTTGTACTCGTCCTTGAAGTACTCAAGGGCAACCTGGTCCCAGTATCTCTCTTTACCGCCGGGAGCCTGGAACACCTGCTTGATGTGGCCTACAAGGCGAGCACCATCTGCCTCGTCCCAGTAGGAGATACCAAACATATGGTGGCAGTTTGTGCCGCCTACAAGAAGCTTCTTGATAACACCGCTCTCAGAGGTCTCGAAGCACCAGTCATCGGTTTTCTCAACAGGAACTGCAAGGTAATTGGAGTGATACTGGTACTTGGTGATAAGCTTGGGATTGTAGAGGAACAGGTCAGCCTCAAGAACGTATGCGTTCTTTAAAAGATAGCTTGCACATACAGCAGAGGAGATGTTGTTAGCCTCGTTGTACTGGGGGTTTTCTATGAACTTAATCATGGGATAATCGTACAGAAGCTGATCAAACTGCTCTGCAAGGTAACCTCTTACAATGTAAATCTCGGTGATACCTGCAGCTACAACAGCATCGAGAAGGCTGGTGATGATTCGTTTGCCGTTTACACGGATAAGGGGCTTGGGAGTATTGAGAGTAACAGGCACCATACGGGAGCCGAAGCCTGCTGCAATGAACACTGCGCGTTTTACTCTGTAGGGTTCAAGAGCATCAATACCTGCTGGTGTAATTACACCGTCATTGAGATATCCCATGCTTGTAAGCTCTGCAATGCATTTGTTGACTGTACCCACAGACATTTTTGTGTCCTTTGCTATCTCACGCTGGGGATGGGATTCATGCTTGTCAGAAAGATACACAAGCACATCAAACTGCTTTTTAGTAATCATAATATCACCGCTTATTTTTTCAAACTTTTCTTTGCAAAATGAACATAAAACCTCAGAAATCTCCTGTTTATGAGGTAGAAGAAACCCTCTGTCAAGTTTCCTTACAGAGGGTTTTATTGGTTTGCTGAAAATGAACGCAGGGGATAAGGCTTACTGATCCTCACCGAAGGAGCCTGTAACCTCAGCCTCTACTTCTTTTCTCTGATTCTCGTCAATGCCCAGCTTGTCAGAAATCTTCTTCTTTGCACGACGGAAATAAACAGCTACAACTGTACCGATAGTAACTGCAACGCCTGCAACTGCGGCGAACACCATGGACATACTTGCTGCGTCAATGTAACCTGTAATAATCTGCATTTTTTATTCCTCCGTTTAATTTGTAATTTCTTGTAGTTTCAATACAAACACATTATAGTGTAGTGTTTGCAAAAAGTCAATTGTTATTATGCTGCCTGAAGAAAGGTGAATTTACTTTTTCTTTGCTTCCTTTTGTCTCTTTACAATCTGTCCATAGATGTACTTAGCACCTGCAAGACCGCTTTCGCCTACATTGAAGATATTGCGGTGTAAAGCCTCGTCAATCTGGGCTTCGTACTTCTTGGGGTTGGAGAGAAGCTCTGCTACAACATCGGGAACAGTAGAAAGCTTGTCTGTATCAATAGAGATACCTACCTGATCCTTCCAGGAAATCTCTGTGGGAACACAGGGGATCTTCTCATAGTTGGGGTTAAGTACTTTCATGGGAGTGTTGATGAACATTGAAGGTTTCTTGGTTGCATAGGAGAACTCGTATGCAATACCAGACCAGTCGGTAATGAGCAGGTCGGATTCCCAGATTGTACGGTTAGAGGAGAAGTCCATCTCGATAACAAAGTCGTCACCGTCACAGCCCTCGTACTTCTTGATGATAGCGTCCATCTTTGCAGGGAAACGCTTGATGTACTCGGGGTGGGGTCTGAGAATTACCTTGTTGCCCTTGTGGAGGAGTCCCTCCATCAGCTCGTCAAGGCAGTACTCAAGGATGTTGTCCTCCTGCCATGAGGGAGCAAGGAGAATCTGCTTCTTTTCGTGCTCAACCTTCTCCATCTCGTCGTACATTCTGCAGAGGTTGTCAATAAGACCAAAGCCTACAGGTACCAGAGTTTTCTCAGGGAGGTTGTAAATCTTCTCTGTAGCTCTCAGCTCTTCTACCTGATGGGGGCCAACGCAGAAGATAGTATCGAAGTGGTCATATGCACCCTCGCGTACGCACATTGTGGTACTTGTGGGGCCGTGGAAGGTGTAGATATACTCAATATCTTTTCTTACGTATGAACGCTTGATGTAATACTTCTCAAGGTCAGGAGTTGTCATCAGGACAATGTCTGCATCCATCTTCATCATAAAGGTAATGATTTTCTTGGGACCGATGTAGTATGCTTTGATTCGGTCATTCTCCTCAGCCTTTTTAAAGATTGCATCCTTGGGGTCATTGGTTACATAGTGAATTGTGATGTTGGTATTTTTGAGAAGCTCGTTGATGATATTCTCAAAATACTTATAGAAACCGCTCTTCTCAGAGTAGATAACAAGGTGTTTGTTTGCAATAGAGAAGAAACGCTTGTAGTCTGCACGCTCACGCTTTGCGTTTTCGTCACGCTTGAAGACACTCTTTTTCTTGTCACCATCAAGGGCTTCGATAGCAGAAAGCTCAGCACGGCTTGCCTCAAGCTCCTCGTAGTCAACGTACTTTTTGGGAGAGATAAGAGCATTGAGAAGCAGAAGCTGAAGGACTGCAATAACGTTACTTACTACCCAGTATAGGGCGATACCTGCAGGAACAAAGAAGCCAAGGTACAGTGAAAGACCAACAGAGAATATCATTGTGCCCCACTTGTTGCCCTTGCCCTGCTCTGCCTGAAGAACGTTGATTTTGTTCTGAATGAAGCAAAGAAACCATGAGGACAGACCTGCAATAATGGGAGCAAGCACGTAAATCCAGTTGGAGCTTATGGTCTGTGAAGGTGTTGCTGATAAGTCAAAGCCGAAGAAATCAAGGTCGAACTTCTGTGCGTTCTTGATAGCAAGAGCGCCTTCCTCAGTTTTTGCAATCTCTGCAAAAGCCTCGGGGTAGTTCTTGATAGCGTACATTGCGTCAATTTCTACAGAGTTTGACTCAAGGTCAATCTCCATAACTGTAGCTGCAGTGTTGTTTATCTGGTCGATAACAGTGTCGGGAGTTTTGAATATATAGGAAAAAGGGTGATAGATAACAGCTACAACGCCAAGAAGGAGGACAATCTGGATTGCAAGGGGAATAAGACTTGCAAAGGGGTTGTACTTTTGCTCCTTGTACATCTTGGACTGCTCTTCGCCGATACGCTCGGCATCGCCGTAGTACTTAGCTTTGAGTCGGTTGATGGCAGGCTGAATTTTTACAATCTTAATGGAATTCTTGTGTACCCAGATACCAACAGGGAGAATGATTACCTTGGTAATAAGGGTAAACAGAGAGATGGCAAAACCGTAGTCGGAAACAAGTGCATGAGCAAACTGCATTATGTAGCCGAGGGGTAATGCCAGCCATGAAATTATCATGTCGTACATTTCGCTTTCCTCCGTCTTTTTATGGGTTATGTGAAAAACCGCATAAACCCGTATTATATCATTCTACATTATACTCCCTGCGGACTGTGATTGTCAATTGTGGACGAATACAGTAAACCCATGAAAAATAAGGCATCAAATAGTCATAATGACAGTAAAAAGCAAGGTTTTGTAACTTTTGTGTTGTTGCAATCTGTGTTTTCCTGTGGTATATAGAAAATATATTTTAATTTTGGGAGAAGGAGTGGTGTGTTTTGAATAAGAAAACTAAAATCATCCTTGGGGTTACAGCAGGGCTTATGGTGCTTGTGTTTGTACTTGTGATGGTTTGGTCGTTGAACCCTCAGCCTCAGAACACTGCTACCCCGGACGAGGAAATTGCAACACAGGAAGTAACAACTACCACTCAGCCTGCGGAGGAAGGACCCCTCACACTTTCGTTTATAGGCGATTGTATCCTTGGCAGTGAATCAGGCGAGTCCAGAGAGGGAAACTTCACTCACACGGCAGAGACTCGTGAGCACAGCTATTTTTTTAGTAAAGTTTACGATGTGCTTTCAAAGGACGATTTGACCTTTGCAAATTGCGAGGTAGTGCTGTCTGACAGAAGCCTCCAAAAAACATATAAGGATTACAGCCCTGCGTTCTGGTTTATAGCTCCTGCAAAAAATGCCGATATTTTAAAGCTTGGCTCTGTTGAAGTGGCGGGCGTTGTAAATAACCACATAAACGATTACGGCGATGAGGGATATAGTGACACCGTAGATGCACTCAAAGCACAGGGGCTTTTCGTTGGTGAGAATCTGACTCCTCTTTACTTTGAGGAAAAGGGTATAAAAATCGGTGTGCTGTATTGCAATCTGTGGTCGCAGTATAATACATATTATATAGAGCAAGCCCTTGAGGGAATGCAGAACACCTGCGATTATAAGATAATCTTCTTCCACGGCGGCACCGAGGCAGTCCACGAGCCGGATAATTACAAGATTGACGCCTGCAGATATTTGGCTGAGTCAGGACTTTGCGATTTGATTATAGGCAGTCACCCTCATGTGCTTCAGCCTATGGAGATTGTAAACGGAGTGCCCATTGTGTATTCCCTGGGCAATTTCTGTTTTTCTGCAAATAATTATCCGGAGAACAGAACTATAATTTTTCAGGCAGAGCTTCATGAGGAAAATGGAAAAATACGTACGGAAACAAATATAGTTCCCTGCTATGTGTATACAGGCTACAGCAATAACTGGCAGCCTGCGGTTGTAGATGACGAGGGTGTAAAGGCAGAGATTTTTGCAATGATGAGCGCAAAGGTAGAGCATCAGACAGAGCCGTCATCCACCACAGAGCCTACAACGGCACCCCAGACACAGGCAGAGCTCTACATTCCACCTGCAGAGGAGGACCCTACCGAGGTAGTCGATGATATATGGGAAACACAGCCCATAGAGTATTGATAAAGCGGATGATTACTTGCATTTGCAAAAAAACAAAAATTTCAAAAAAGATATTGAATTTGCAGAAACTTTGTGGTAATATAGTCGGGTAGCACAAAAGGCTACTCCGATATGCTGGTATAGCTCAGTAGGTAGAGCGCATCCTTGGTAAGGATGAGGTCACCAGTTCAAATCTGGTTATCAGCTCCAAAAAAGACAGACTATTTAAGTCTGTCTTTTTTTATTCAAGCCGAAGGCTTGGTATGTGATTAGAGGAAAATGATAAGACTTATTCGGCTTGATTACATACAACATGACCTGTTAATTTCATACCACTAAGGTGGATTACATACACGCTTTGCGTGATTTTTAGCGCTGTAATATTTGGTGATTATTATGAAAAAAACTTGTTGCTAAAATATTCAGAAGAACTGGCTGTGAAAATTGAGTTGTTGTGCAAGGGAGTTAAGGTTAATTCTAATATCGTTTTTCAAATTCGCAAGTCGTCCTCAAGTGTTTTTGCAAATATCAGCGAAGCTCAATATCCTCAAAGTCTGCCTGATATGCTCTCTAAATTCAAGATTGCCCGAAAAGAGTGTGTTGAAACAGAGAGTTGGCTTAAGCTTATGTGGTCCACAGATATTATTCAGGAACCTGAGTATAAGGAATATCGTAATTTGTGTGCTCGAATCAGGCGAATGCTTACAGCTTCATGTATAACAATAGAAAATAAAATCCCTAACAAATAAAACTCAGACCTTATCTTTATACCAAATTAAGTGTTCAGATAAGGTCTGTTTTGTTTTTTGTTATTCTGTTTCTTCCATATATTCCATTATATCCTGAACTTTGCAACCGAGGATTTTACAAAAAATATCAATAGTGTGTGTGCTGACGCTTTCGTTGCGCTTGAGTCTTGTAATCTGTGCAGGGCTGATTTTATATTGTTTGATAAGTGCGTATTGGGTAATTCCTTTTTCTTTCATGGTCTCCCACAGTTTGTCATACACAATCATGATTTACAAGCCTCAGCTTTCATAAAAGTTCTACTTGCATATTAACTGATTGTGGTGTATAATCATATTAACCAATATCGGTTAATATGATGCAAAAGATATCTATGGGAAATGTTGCACAAACAAAACGGATATTTATTGTGCAGAATCAGACTTGCGGAGACGAAGATGTAAGTGGTATAATTTCACATGAAAGAGGTGTCGGATTATGAGTGAAAATGTAAATAGAAAGCCTTTGTACAAAGCTTGGTGGTTTTGGCTTATTCTTGGAATAATCAGCACATTGTTTTTTGGCGTTATGGGTGCCTGCACCGATATAGAATCTTATGAAGATGACTATAACTCTTTTGGTGACAGCATAGTTACTACAAGTACAGATTTGGAAGAAACAACTGTAGCAGAGACAACAACTCATATAGAAACTACTGCGGAGCCTACAACAATTCCTGAGACAACAGTTAAGAAGACAGAGCCGCAGACTCAAGTGCCTGCGCCGGTGATTGTTGACCCTGTGGATGAGCAGGAGGACTACGGATATGCAGAGGATTTTCCTGTGATTGAGGAAGAGCCCATTGAGGATAAGGGTCAAAGTTACGTTCTTAACAACAATACATACAAGTTCCATTATCCGAGCTGTTCAAGTGCAAAGAGGATTAAATCATATAACCGTGAGGATTTTTACGGCACAAGGGAAGATGTAATATCAAGAGGTTATGACCCTTGCGGTAATTGCCATCCATAAAAAGAATAAGGAAAATTAAGGGAGCGGAGTTTTTTCGCTCCCTATTTTTTTGTAAAACAAAAGCTGTTATAAATCGTCAAAAAATCAAGCTTTTAACATTATATGATTGAAATTTGATTTTTACTATGTTATTATGTGGTTGCCGACAAAAAGTCGGAATATATGAAACACCAATATTTTAAAAATTTGGAGGAATTTAAAATGAAAATCAAAAGACTCATCCCTATCGTACTCACACTTTGCCTGGTTTTTGCTCTTTGTGCTTGCGGTACAGGTTCAAACACTGACGAAACCACAACAGCTCCTGCTACCACTGTAGCAACAGATGCTAACACCGAAGCTACAACCGTTCCTGCAACAGAATCTCAGGCTGATACAGCGGGTTCTGACTTTACAGCAGATGATGCCCTTGAGTTGGTTAAAAATTCCCACGAATTATCCTCAGAGGACCTCTACTACCAGTACAGAGGGGTATATGAGATTGACGGTGAAAACTACTATGCTGTTGATTTAAGAAAGAGCTTGGAAACAAGTACAACCTACCTTTCGTCTTACTTTGTAGCTCTTGACGGCTCCGAAATCAAAGAGGGATATATAACAGGTGATGTTGCAGTAATAAGCGATTCAAAACCTACTATCGATGTTACCGAAGATAACGCAGTAAAGGTGGTAGAGGCTGCATACGATTTTGAAGATAATTGCTACCTTATCTTCAAAGGTACTGAAGAAATCGACGGTGTAACCTACTACGCAGTTAATTTAATGAAGAGCATGGAAAGTAACTCCACATACCTCAGCTCATACTTTGTAACTGCTGACGGCAACATTGTAGAAGGCTACTACGAAGGCGGAGTTCCCGTATTATCAGAGTAATATCCAAAAACCAGAAAAAATCAAGGGAGCGGAAAGTTTTACTTTCCGCTCCCTTTAGTTATGGGTGTATTAGTTTACATTGAATAAATAAAATCGTTGATGCAATCTGTGCCCGGGTCAAGACCTGCCAGCCACTTCTGGATTGCAGTTGCATCCTTGATGTTTACGTCATCTTCGGTAATTACGTTTGCTGCAAGCTGTGCTCTTGTGGAAAGGGTTTCAAGACTTGCAAGGTGTTTCTGGATTGCAGTTGCGTCCTTGATGGTAACTGTGAAGTCAAGGTCTGCATCTCCCATTATAATTCCCTCGTCTAACTCCCACTGGGCATAGAGGTTGGTGTGCTCATAGGGTACAATTGAGGTTTCGGTGATTTTAGTTCCACCGAACTTCTGAGTGTACCAGCCTTTGAAGATATAGCCGGGCTTGCTTGCTGTGGGCAGTGTGCCGTAAGCGTTGCCTGCGGTGTAGGTGCGTGTTTCCTGCAGCTCAAGATAATCAGGCATTACAGGCTCAGTAGCACCTGTGTCAATAAGCTTAAAATCGGTGAAGTAGAACTTGCCGGCTTTGTCAAAGTAGGGGTGCATGTGTGCGCCGTCATAGGGCTGTTTTGACATGTCAACAGTGTACTCCTGCCACTGAGTTGAAAGTGTAACTATCTGCATATCAGTGGTGTAGCCCCAGCGGAAGTGCATTTTTGCGCCTTCAACAGAGGATTTTGCCCTGAAAGTGAGGGTCATAGGTCTGTTATCGCCTGTGTTGTATTCATGGCAGATGCTCTTGTTTGTATTTGTCTTGAAAAGTAGGTCGCTTCCTGATTTGCCTGCAGAAGCTCCTGTGACTACAAGGGTATCACCATCCTGAACACCTATGGTGTAAACAGAGGTGTCTCTGCTCTGATAGAAATTGTCACAGGTTGCAGGGTCAATAGCTGCCATATAGTTGGTGCCTGAGTAGTTTGTATAGAATTCGTGAGTAACAGAGGTGGGTTTCCATACAGGGTGGAGAGTAAAGGTGTCTCCTGCAATACCGCCGTTTCTGGTCCAGGAGTCGTTCATAGTGAAGGTAAGACCTTCGTTGTATACAGATAACTCATATCCCTTGTCGCGGATTTCCTGCAGAGTATACCAGCCCTGACCTGCGGCATGCCATTTGCCGTCAGAACGGCGATAAGCGGTGTAACCGTCGCAAGTGTAGTTTGCAAAGGTAAAAGTACACTCAGGGAAGGTAACTGTTTTTCCCATTGTTGCTTTGAAGGAAGCCATAGTACCCTCTCCGCCGTTTGCGTTGAAATCAAATGTGCAGTCAGTGTTTACAGCATTTGTGGGATAGCAGATTTCCTGCAGTTTGTTACCGCAGTAGGAAATCCATGACTCCAGATTTACGTAACAGCACATATAGTTCTTTTTGTTTGTGGAAAGTGAAGCGGAGTCAATCATAGGTGAGTTTGCGTGGTTGTTGTAATGAGTAGCAGAGTTTACCCACCACCAGCCGCCTGAGGAGGTTTTGTCCTTCTTTATCTCCATTACAGTGAAGCCTGAGGGCTGGAGTGTGGTAGTGGAGCCGTTGTAAGCAATAACAACTGATGCGTGGGTACCTGTGTATACAATAACAGGCTTGCCCTGTGCAAGCTGGTTGTAGATTTTCTGATATGTGGAGGCATTCTTGCCGATTCCGTCTACTACACGTGTCATCTTCACGGGATAGTATTTTGTAAGGTTGTCGTAGTTGTTTGCTACTCCGTTGGCAGAATCCTTGAACATTTTTGTGATTGCGTCTGCTCTGTCAAGGTAGTTGTAGTCTGTACCTGCCTTGCGGTAGTTTGTGGTTATACCACCGTAGGTGTATGTGCCTAAGCAGTAGCCCTGAACAGTAGCCATACTTGACCAGTAGCAAAGACCATTTTTGTCGTTATAGGGCTGGTATACACGGCTGATTTGCAGTGCAGGGATTTTGGGGTAACTTGCAGCAGCGGTGTCAGCAATACCGAGGGTAAGTGCAGAGCTTAAAACAAGCACCAGCGCAAGGATCAGAGAGAGAAAAGATTTGCAGTTTTTCATAAGTTAAACCTCCTTAATGTTTATATAAAGTTTATCAGGTGAACATCTTTTCAATGTCGGGGTGTTCAGCACCTATGGGAGCGGTTACAAGGACAATGTTCATAAATTTGCCCATACCACGTAGGTAGTAGGTGCTCTGTGTAGAGGTGCCGCCTGTCTCTGTTTTGAAAACAGCTTTCAGGTAGGCCTGTCCGCTTAATTGTACTGTGGATTTTTCTATGAAGGCTGTGCCCTTGGTGTTTTCAAAGGCACCCCTGAGCATTTCCAGATATTCCTCTGCGGTCATTGCTACACTTGCTGTAACGTACATATTTTCATACGCAACTGATATGTTTACTTTTCCTGAGGGATCGGTTGCCCACATGTCGTACAGAGCAGGGAGTCTGTCTGCAGTGGTGGGGAATACATAATCTGCAAGTTCTTTAACGTCTACACCGATTTTTATTGCAAGCTCCTCGTCTGAGAGGAATTCCCAATCAGCGGGCTTTGTGAATTCAAGGTTTGTGAAAGAGCTTGTGTAGGTGTTTTGTTTTATTATGCCTCGGTGCAGGTTGTTCTCGGTGCTTTGCTGAGGCTTTTCTGTATTTGCTTGGGTGTTTTGCTCAGGGCTTGAAGGTGTTGTCTGTACCTGAGTTTCATTCTGTATGTTGCTTTTGCTTGCTTCGGTTGCTTCCTGAGAAGGTGTTTCAGAGGTTGCAGGCTGAGAGTCGGTATGTGTGTGACTCTGGGTTGGGTCTGTGCTGATTGTGTCAGGCGCACAGGCAACGCAGGAAAATACAAGTATAACTGCAAATAGCAGAGCAAGTGTTTTTTTCATAAGAAAATCTCCTTAGGTTTATCCTGATTAGCTGAACATAGCTTCTACATTGCGGTCTACAATTCCTACAGGAGAAGTAATGGTGATAATTGTCATTATGTCTCCAATAAGACGATAATATAAAGTGGATTCATAGTCTATGTCTAATGAGTTATTGGGCACATCACTTGAGTTGTAAAAAAAGGTTGCTTTCAGATACTTTTCTCCACATAGGGTTACTGTTTCTGCTTCGCCTTTTTTGGTGGCACCTTGTTTTTTTAATTCTGCTTCTGATAAAGTAAGATATCCTTCTTCAGAAACACTTTTTCCTATGGTAAGTGAGAGGTTTTCGTATGTAACCATTGCACTTACACCAACACCATTGTCGACAACCGCCATATCTATGACAGTAGAGTAATCTATAGCCGCTTTTTCAAAATAATTGGCATCAAAAGATTCCAAAGAAATTCCCATATATTCTGAAATTTCTTCATCGGTTAAGAATCTCCAGCGGTCGGGCTTTGTGAATTTAAGACCGGTGAACTCACTTGTATAGACATTGCCCTCTATTGTACCACGAGGTATTCTTGCATTAAGCTTGTTTTTTAGTTCACCTGTAGTTTCACACCCAACAAAACAAAAGATAAGAACTACAACTGTAAAAATTGATAGTATTCTCTTCATATTAAATCTCCTTGGTGTTATTCTGATTAACTGAACATAGCCTCTATATTGCGGTCTGCAATGTTTTTTGGAGAAGCCACTGTGATAACAGCCATAATGTCGCCAATGAGTCGCAGGTAATAGGTGGTCTCCATTTCAACCCCGTCTATAATAACGGTAAAGGTTGCTTTCAGATAATTCTCTGAGCTTAAGGTAACGGTTTCTGCTTTGCTTGCTATTGTATCACCCATTGTCTTGAGGTGTTCCGTCATAGCAGAAAGATATTCTTCTTCCGATATACTCCTGCCATTGGTAAGAGAGAGGTTTTCGTAGCCTATGGTTACGTTGAGTCCCGTTGCGTCGTTAATAACCATCATATCCAGAATGTTTGAATATTCCATCGCTGATTTTTCAAAGGTGTTGGCGTCTAATGCCTCAATGCCGATACTCATTGCCTTTGCCAGCTCTTCGTCGGTCAGGTATCTCCAATGGTCGGGCTTGGTGAAGGTAATACCTGTGAACTCGCTTTTATATACATTTTCTTTTATTGTGCCGCGGGTTATCCTTGCGTTCAGTCTGTCTTTCATCTCGGATGTTGTTTCACAGCCTGTAAGGCAGAAAAAAAGCAAAACTACCAGAAGTACAGAAATTATTCTTTTCATTCGGAGCCTCCTGAGTATTATATATAAAAGTATATCATTCACGGGATGTTAATGTCAATTGCTACGGAGCAATAGCCTTGCGAAAATACAGCAATATTTGGTGCTGTGAATGCAAAATTTGCACTCTTGGATTTTCCCCCCAATTTAATGTAGAAAAACTATTGAAAAATGATGAGAAAAGCCGTATAATATCCCTGTATGAGTTATCTCAACTTTAAATTCAGAAAGGAGTAGCAACAAAATGAACTATTCACATGAAGTACAGAAAATGTGCGTTGTTGCAAAAGGACCTAAGCACGGTCCCGCACCTATCCCCGAAGAGGGCAAATGGGTAAAATCCTATCAGATTTCCGACATCTCTGGTCTTTCTCACGGTGTAGGCTGGTGCGCACCTCAGCAGGGTGCCTGCAAGCTCTCCCTCAACGTTAAGAACGGTATCATCGAGGAAGCACTTGTTGAGACCATCGGCTGCTCGGGTATGACTCACTCCGCAGCTATGGCTGCCGAAATTCTCCCCGGCAAAACCCTTCTCGAAGCTCTTAATACCGACCTCGTTTGCGATGCTATCAACACCGCAATGCGCGAACTCTTCCTCCAGATCGTTTACGGACGTTCCCAGTCCGCATTCTCCGAAGGCGGTCTCGTTATCGGCGCAGGTATGGAAGACCTTGGTAAGGGCGCACGTTCCATGGTAGGTACTATGTACGGAACCAAGGAACAGGGTGTTCGTTACCTCGAGATGAC